>NZ_JBFANV010000023.1:0-131181 GCF_040674955.1 Nonomuraea sp. NPDC049695
CCGGTAGTCATCGTGGGATGCTGCACGGACTGTCGCCTGGGGCGCATGTCGAACATGTAGATGACGAGCAGCACCACGTAGAACACGAGCGCTCCACGGAGGCGCCGACCTCGCTCGGCCAGCTGTGGAAGCAGCGCTACCGCTGGTGCTACGGCACCCTGCAGGCGATGTGGAAGCACCGGCGCGCCGTGCTCGAGCCCGGCCCGTTCGGCCGCCGCTGCCTCGGTTACCTGGCCCTCTTCCAGGTGCTGCTGCCCTTGCTGGCTCCCGTCGTCGACCTCATGGCGATCTACAACACGGTCCTGGGCGATCCGCTGCCGGTCGTCGCGGTATGGGCGGGTTTCGTGGTGGTGCAGGCGCTGACCGGCTGGTACGCCCTCCGCCTGGACGGCGAGCGCGCCTCGGCGCTCTGGGTGCTGCCGCTCCAGCAGTTCGTCTACCGCCAGCTCATGTACCTCGTGGTCATCCAGTCACTGGCGACGGCCCTGCTGGGCGTGCGGCTGCGCTGGCACACCGTACGCCGGGAAGGGACGTTCAGCGGTCCCGGGGAGACCCAGGTCCGCATCCCCCAGGGGGCCCACTAGAGCGAACCCGAGGGTCAGGCGGCGGGCCGGGCCGGCTGGGCGGTCAGGTAGCCGCGCACGTTGCGCGCGGCCGTGCGTCCTGCGCGGTTCGCGCCGATCGTGCTGGCGGACGGCCCGTAGCCGACGAGCTGCAGCGCGGGCTCCTTGACGGCCTGGGTGCCGTCCACCTTGATCCCGCCGCCCGGCTCCCGCAGGCGCAGGGGCGCGAGGTGGTCCAGGGCCGAGCGGAACCCGGTGGCCCAGATGATCGTGTCCGCGGCCAGGAACCCGCCCGTCGCCGAGTGCTCGTCCGCGGGCCAGGTGACGCCGTGTGCGGTGACGCGGTCGAACATGGGCAGGCGGTTCAGGACGCCCTTCGCCAGGGCCTCGCGTACGACCGTGCTGTACCCCAGGCCGGTGGCGCCCACCACGCTCTGCGGCGGGAGACCGGCGCGGACGCGCTCCTCGACCAGGGCGACGGCCTCGCGCCGGGCGTTCTCGCCGAAGTCACCGTCACGGAAGACGGGCGGCCGCCGGGTGACCCAGGCCGTGCCGGCGGCGACGCCGGCGATCTCGGAGAGCACGTGCATCGCCGACGCTCCCCCGCCCACCACGATCACGTGCCGCCCGCTGAACTCCTCCGGCCCGCGGTAGCTCGCGTAGTGGAGCTGGCGTCCCTCGAAACCGGCCGCGCCAGGGTAGTGGGGCCAGTACGGACGGGTCCAGGTGCCCGTCGCGTTGACCACGGCCCGGGCCGACCACTCCCCCGCGTCCGTGGCGAGCACCAGGCGACCGTCCGGGTCGCGCCGCACGGAGGTGACCTTCACCGGTCGTACGACGTCCAGCCCCAGTTCCTCCTCGTAGGCCGCGTAGTACGCGGGGACCACCTCGGCGACGGGGCGGCGGCCGTCCACCTCCGGGTCACGGGGCACGCCGGGCAGGTCGAAGATCCCGTGCACCTTGTCCATGGTCAGCGAGGGCGAGCGGTGGCGCCACGCCCCTCCCGCCCCGTCGCCCGCGTCCAGCACGACCGGCTCGAACCCGAACCTGCGCAGGAAGTACGCACTGGACAGCCCCGCCTGCCCGGCGCCGATCACCACTACCTCGGTCTCCTCCACGATCACGTGAAACCGCCGGAAGCCTCGCGGTCTTCCCGCCGGCCGTCAAAGCGCATGCCCGCTGGAGGCGAGCACGTTCGTGCGGGGACGTCGGGAGACGGCCGAATCGCCGAGCTCAAGGCCGGCGCGGCGTCCGCGGTCAGTCCGTGAGCGCGGAGCGGAACGCGCTCTCGTGGCGGGCCAGGTGATCCATGTCGGCGCGGTAGAAGCGGTCGTCTCCCCGCTCGATGTGGCCGGCGAAGGCCTCGTTGCCCGCGGCGGCCTGGTCGTACATGTGGCGCACCATCTGGTCCAGCCGGGCCCGCGCGGTGGACACCAGCGCGTGCCGGTCCGCGTCCTCGAGCCCGTACGCGTCGGCGAACAGCCGCAGCCGCCGCGCCTGCTCCTCCACCGGCCACGAGCCCACGCCCTCGTGCCGGGGATCGCTGAGCGACACGAACCGGTAGGCGGCGTAGGACACGTCCCAGATCCGCGGCCCGGGGTGGGCGGTGTCGAAGTCGATGAACGCCACCGGCCGGCCCTCGCGGAAGACGCAGTTGTACGGGGCGACGTCCCCGTGACAGATCACCTCCGCCGGCTCCACCGGCGGGAAGTACCACGAGAAATCACGAGAAATCGGGAAGCCGAGGGTGGCGTCGTGGTACTCGCGCAGCAGCACGCCGACGGCCGCCAACGCCTCATCCGTCTGCGCCCACTCCGGCAGCGGGAAGCCGGGAGCGTCGCCGGGCACGAAGTCGAGGATCTCCCGCCCCTCCCCGTCGATCCCGTGGCCGCGGGGCGCCCCGGCGAACCCCCGCGCCTCCAGGTGACCGAGCAGCGCGTGCACGGCCGGGGTCCAGGCCCCGGTGGGCCGCCGTACGGTGTCCCCGGCCCTGACCACGTGGTTGACGCCGCCGCCGGTCAGCACCTCTTCGTCGGCCACAGCCGCCACTCCCCTGATCAACCGCACACCACCGCCGGGCCCGGACGATGATCGCCGAGCCCGGCGGCCAGTGTGCCATGCCGCGCCGGGACGCGGCACCCGAATAAAGCGGCCCCGCTGATCAGCGGGGCCGCTGATCAGCGGCGGGAGCGGAACGCCACGGCCGTCGTCGAGGTGATCGCCGAGACCAGGACGGTCATCACCAGCACGGTGGAGATCGGGCTCCTACGGCGGGACGGCGAGGCCGCGACCTGCCGCCGCAAAGGCGCCCGGGGAGTCACCTTCGGCGTGGGGACAGGGGTCGGCGCGCGTACCGGCGTCGTCCAGGGCACGGGCCGCCGCACCTGGTGGGGCACCTGGTGGGGCACCTTGCGCGGGCACTCCCCCACCTGGACCCGGCCGGTGCACACCCCGCCCAGGTAGATCGTCACGCCGGGCACCGTGACCTTGGGCACTGCCCGCCTGCCGGGCGGCATCGAGATCGACACCCCGGGGACCGGCTTCCGCCAGGTCCGCACCCGGGGCACGGACACCGTGGGCCCGACGGTGACGCCTTTGGGGGGCGCGGGCGGGCGTACGGACACGCGTGGCACCGGATGGGGCCACGGCCCCCGGTCGGCCGCCGCGGGACCGGCGACGGCCACGGCGGCCAGGGCCACGGCCAGCAGCAGCGGCGCGCGCCTGAGGCCCACGCTCACAGCCCCCCGCCGATGCGCGCGAACTCCTGCAGCGCCCCCTGGAACGCCTGTGGCCCCACGGCCAGCGGTCCGGCGAAGGCGTGAGAGATGTCCCAGCTCAGGTACGTGCCGAAGCCCAGCAGCCCCGCCGTCGCCACCAGCGGCAGCATCGCGAGCCCCTTGGGCCTGGCCCCGGCCAGGAACGGGAAGACGACGACCAGCGCGCCCGTGAGAATGGTCAGGACCAGCAGCCCCCGGGGCGGCGTGGCGGCGGCGTCGGCGGTGCGCTGGGCCCGCGCCGCGGAGAGCGTGCTGAGGTATCCCAGCACGCTGGTCTGGGCCGCCTCCTGCTGGTCGCCGCTGACCGGCAGGTCGGTGACGCGGCCGCGCAACTCGTCGATCCTGGCGGCGCCGACCGGGTCCATCCGGCCCTCGCCCATGAGCGGCCACTCGTCCCTGACGACGAACGTGACATAGTCGCGCAGCGCCCTGCGCACGTCCTGCGGCGCGGTGCCCGGCAGGCCGGAGGCCGCCCAGTACGCGTCGACCGCCGCCTGGCTCTCGGCGTGGGTGTTGAGGCGGGCGGCGTCGGCCGTGGTCCAGGGCACGATGATCGCGATCGCGAACACCAGCAGGAACATGGCCGACAGCATCGCCCCGGCGTGCGCGGCGGACGGCCCGTTGGGGTCGCGGTCCTCGCCGGCCCGTTTGACCTTCCTGAACACCAGCGCGGTGAGCGCCACGGCGCCCACGGCCGCCAAGATCGAGAGCAGGTACGCCACCATGAAGAATCTCCCGAACCTCGTGGATACGTAACGTCACATTACTATCACACAGTGCAATGATGGCGTCAGGCGCGGAAGAGCAAAGTCCCGGGCAAGCAGCGGGGACGGTACCCTAGGCGAAACTGCTGTGAGCTGGGCAAACATAAGGAAGGGCCCATGAGCGAGCACGTCCACGTCCGCGTCAACCAAGGTCTGGCGGTCAGCGAGGACGGAAATCTGATCGAGGAGTACCGCTGCGGATGCGGCGCCACCTGGACCCGCGTCCACCAGGCCGACGAGGGCCACCCGGAGCCCTGACCGCCCGGATAGCGGGTCTGCTCCCGTTCGGCGTGCGCTGATGCCGCCGGATGGACGGATTGTCGATCATTGACCGCCGTTCCTCACTATCCGTCCAGCGGGATGCTGACATTTCAGGAAATGTGGGCACCATGGCGGGCGTGAATCTCAACGGCCGCAAATTCGTGATGGTGAGCTCGACGGCGAGCGCAGTCGACCAGGACAGCCCCACGGAGTTCCACTACCAGGAGTCCGACGGAGTGGTGTGGGGCAGCTACACCGGCGACACCGTGACCCACGGGCACTTCGTCGGCACACGTGACGGCGACCTGGTGTCGATCTCGTACGTGCACGCGCTGAAGGCCGGTGGGACGGCGGGCGGCCAGAGCAGCAGCCGCATCGAGAAGGCGGACGACGGGCTGCTGCGGCTGGTGGAGGAGTTCAGTTTCGACGGCGACGACACGGTCCACGTGAGCGTCTGCCGGGAAGTCGCCTGACCGCGCCGTCGCCCCTTTCGCTGGTCGTCGCTAGTCGTCCTTGCGAAGGGCGGCGCGGCCCTCGGCGGCGCCGACGAAGCGCATCTTGCCGAGCGGCACGCCGCTCTGGGCGCCCTCCTGGACGGGCCGCCGTGACGGGCGGGACCGGTCCCTGTCGCGGTCGCGGTCACTGGGCAGCACGTACGGCCGCCTGAGCACCTCGTCCAGGATGAACACCGTCTCGGTCGCCTTGACCGCCGGGATGTTGGCCAGGCGGTCGGTCACCATGGTGTGCACGGCGGCCACGTCGGACACGCGTACCTGGATCATGGCGTCGTGCTGCCCGGTGGTGATCGCGCAGTACTCGACCTCCGGCATCCGGGCCAGCTCGGCCCTGAACTGCTTCCACATCTGCTGGCGTACGGTCACGAAGATCAGCGCGGTGATGCCGAGCCCGGCCCGCACGTGGTCGATCTCGGCGGTGAAGCGCTTGATCGCGCCGTCGGCGCGCAGCGCCTCGAAGCGGGTGTAGGCGTTCGCACGGGAGATGCCGACCCGCTCGGCCAGCGCGGCGACCGAAATCCTGCCGTTCTCGCGCAGGACCTCGAGGATCTTCATGTGGATCTCGTCCAGCTCGAGACCGATGCCGATCCGTCCAGGCTGACCGCCACCGCCAGCACCATTTCTAGAAATATCACTCATCATTACCTCACTGACCTTTATATACGTCTCGCCGACCACGCGTGACCTGGACGTTCTGCCGCACAATCCTCGACATCCTTCTGACGAACGTCCAAATCTTGGAGGACCTACCATGGCGACCCGCTCGCAGACGGCGGCTGTGCTGCTCGCCGGTGCACTCGCCCTCGCCGCCTGCGGAAGCGGCGGCAGCTCCCAGTCCCCCGCCGCCTCCGGCGGTGGCGGCAAGACCCTCGTCATCGACACGTCCTTCGACCTCAAGACGGCCGACCCTGGCCGCACGTACGAGCCAACGGGCCTGATCGTCGGCAAGGCGGTCTACGAGACGCTGCTGACGTTCGACGGGGCCGACGTGACCAAGCCGGTGCCCGCGCTGGCGGAGTCGTACGAGCTGAGCAAGGACGGCAAGACGCTGACGCTCAAGCTGAAGAAGGGCGCCACGTTCTCGGACGGGTCGCCGGTGACGGCCGACGACGTGGTGTTCTCGCTGACGCGCGTGCGTGACATGAAGGGCACGCCGTCGTTCCTGCTGGACGGCGTCGAGGTGGCCAAGACCGACGACTCGACGATCACGCTGACGTCGAAGACGGCCAACCCGGCGCTGCCGTACATCCTGCCCAACCCGGCGCTCGGCATCATCAACAGCAAGCTCGCCAAGCAGCACGGCGCCACCGAGGACGCCCAGGACAAGGCCGAGCAGTACCTGAACTCGGCCTCGGCCGGCTCGGGGCCGTACGAGATCGAGTCGTTCAACGTGAGCAGCCAGGTCACGCTCAAGGCGAACCCGAAGTACTACGGCACCAAGCCCGCCTACGACAAGGTCGTCATCCGCAACGTCGAGGCGGCCACGCAGAAGCTGAACGTGCAGCGCGGCGACAGCCAGGTGGCGCTGAACCTGTCGGGCGACCAGGTCACCGGCATGCCCGCGACCCTCCAGGTCAAGAAGACCGCCTCGGCGAACGTCATCTTCCTGCTGGCCAACCAGGACTCCGGCGTCAGCAAGACCACGCCGAACGCCAAGTTCGTGGAGGCGGTGCGCAAGGGCGTGGACTACGCGGGGCTGCTGGAGCTGGCCAGCGAGGGCGCGACCCAGGCGCCGGGCGTCATCCCGTCGCAGCTGCTCGGCGCGCTGCCCGCCGCCGCGGCCACCAAGCGCGACGTGGCGGGCGCCAAGGCGGCGCTGGCCGCCAGCGGTCTGACGAACCCGACCGTCAAGCTGGAGTACCCGAGCGAGCTGACCGTGAACGGCCTGTCGTTCCAGCCGCTGGCCGAGCGGGTCCAGGCCAACCTCAAGGAGGTCGGCATCACGGTGGACCTGCAGCCCGCGCCGGTCACCACCGCGCTGGACAACTACCGCAACGGCAAGGAGGAGCTGGGCCTGTGGTACTGGGGCCCGGACTACCCCGACCCGAGCGACTACCTGGCGTTCCTGCCCGGCAAGACGGTGGGCCTGCGGGCCGGCTGGAAGGCTGGGGCTGCCAAGGAGATCGAGGCCGCCGGTGACAAGGCCGCCGTCGCGATCGGCGACGACGCCCGCAAGGCCGCTTACGAGGACGTGCAGACCAAGCTCAACGCCTCGGGGCCGTTCATCCCGCTCATCCAGCCGAGCCAGAACATCGTGACGGCCGCGTCCGTGACCGGGCTCGAGTACCACCCGGTGTGGACGGTGGACGTCGCCGACCTCGGCGTGAAGTAAGGGGTCTCCCAGGTGTCCGACAACCCGGGCGCGCCTGACTCACCGCCCGGTCCCGGCCCTGCTCGCCGGGGCCGGGCGGCACGGGCCCATCCGCTCGTCCGCTTCCTGATCCGGCGTATCCTCCTCGCCGTCCTGATGGCCTGGGGCATCACGCTCGTCACGTTCATCCTGACGAACCTCGTCCCCGGCGACCCCGTGGCGGCCAACCTCGGCCAGCGGGCCCTCGGCGACCCGGCGATCGTGGCGCAGTGGCGGGCCGAGCACGGGCTGGACAAGCCGCTCTGGCAGCAGTACGTGATCCACCTCCAGGGGCTGTTCCACGGCGACCTCGGCGTCAGCCAGCAGAGCCACCGCCCGGTCAGCCAGGACCTGGCCGAGTTCGTCCCGGCCACGCTGGAGCTGGCCGGGGCGGCGATCGTGGTGTCACTGCTGCTCGGCGTGGCGTTCGGCGTGATCGCCGCGCTGCGCAGGGACCGGGCCTCCGACCACGTGCTGCGCGTGCTGAGCCTCATCGGCATCTCCGTGCCGACGTTCTGGCTGGCGCTGGTGGCGTTCTACGTGTTCTTCTACCGCCTGCAGCTCACCCCGGGCAGCGGCCGGGTGGACGCGGCGCTCGGCGGCGCGGCCCCGGCCGTGACCGGGCTGCAGACGGTGGACGCGCTGCTGGCGGGACGGTGGGACGTCTTCACCTCCGCCGTCGGCCATCTCGCCACGCCCGCGCTGGTCCTGGCGCTCTACACGATCGGGCTGCTCACGCGCTTCACGCGTTCGGCGGTGCTGGAGGTGCTGGGGCAGGACTACGTGCGCGCCGCCAGGGCCAAGGGGCTGCCGGGCCGGACGATCCTGTTCAGGTACGTGCTGCGCTCGGCCCTCGTGCCCGTCATCACCGTGGCGGGCCTGGCCTTCGGCAGCCTCCTGTCCGGCACCGTGCTGGTCGAGGCGATCTTCGCCTGGCCCGGCATCGGCCAGTACGCGTACAAGAGCGCCACCACCCTCGACCTGCCGGCCGTCATGGGCGTCGGCCTGGTCGTCGGCATCGTCTACCTGGTCATCAACCTGATCGTGGACGTCCTGTACGGCGTCATCGATCCCCGAGTGAGGCTTCAATGATCTTGAAGCGACTGCCCGAGGCGTGGCGGCAGCCCCTGGCCGTGGCCGGCGGCGTGCTGGCGGTGGCCTGGCTGGTCGTCGCGCTGGCCGCGCCCGCGCTGGCGCCGCACGACCCCCTGGCCCAGGACCTGCCGCGGCTGGCGGCCCCCGGTCCCGGGCACTGGTTCGGCACCGACCAGCTCGGCCGCGACATCCTCAGCCGCGTCATGTACGGGGCGCGGGTGTCGATCCCGCTGACGTTGCTGCTGGTCGCCCTCTCGGTGCTGATCGGCGGGCTGCTCGGCGCGTGCGCCGGATACTTCGGCAAATGGGTCGATGAGACGATCATGCGGGTGGCGGACCTGGTGTTCGCGTTCCCGACCGTGATCCTCGCCATGGTGGTGGCCGCGGCGCTCGGCGCCAGCCTCACCAACGCCGTGCTGGCCGTACTGGTGGTGGCCTGGCCGGCGTACGCCCGGGTCACGCGCGGGCTGGTGCTGGGGGTGCGGGAGCGGGAGTTCGTGCTGAGCGGCCGGCTGCTGGGCTTCTCGGTGTGGCGCTCGCTGCGGGTGGACGTGCTGCCGAACGTGACCGGCCCCGTCCTCGTCCTGGCCACCCTCGACATCGGCACCGCCCTGCTGCTGCTGTCGGGCCTGTCGTTCCTGGGCCTCGGGGCCAAGCCGCCGTCTCCCGAGTGGGGGGCGATGGTGGCCTCGGGGGTGGAGGTGTTCGACAGCTGGTGGGTGGCGACGTTCCCCGGCCTGGCGATCCTGACCGTGGTGCTGGCGTTCAACTTCCTGGGCGACACCCTGCGCGACGCGCTCGACCCCCGTACGGCCCGCGCGATCAAGGAGCGTGCCCTATGACGCTGGACATCACCGGGCTGAAGGTGACGATCGGCGGCAAGGAGATCCTGCGCGGCGTCGACCTCACGCTCGAGGCGGGCCGCGTGCACGGCCTGGCCGGCGAGAGCGGGTCGGGCAAGACCATGACGGGGCTGGCCGTGCTGGGCCTGCTGCCGCACGGCGCCCGGGTGTCGGGTTCGGTACGGCTCGGCGAGCGCGAGCTGCTCACGCTGGCGCCCAAGGAACTGAACCGGGTGCGCGGCGGCGAGGTCGCCATGGTCTTCCAGGACCCCGCGACGAGCCTTCACCCGATGCTGACCATCGGCAGGCAGCTCACCGAGCACATGCGGCACCACCTGAAGCTGGGCAAGGCCGAGGCGCGGGCCCGGGCGGTGGAGCTGCTGGGCAAGGTGCGGATCCCCGGGGCCGAGGAGGCGTACGGACGGTATCCGCACCAGTTCTCCGGCGGGATGCGGCAGCGCATCGCCATCGCCATCGCGCTGGCCTGCTCCCCCAAGGTGCTGATCGCCGACGAGCCGACCACCGCGCTGGACGTCACCGTGCAGGCGGGCGTGCTGCGGCTGCTGCGCGGGCTCTGCGACGAGCTGGGGCTGGCCGTGCTGCTGGTCACGCACGACCTGGGGGTGATGTCGGCGGTGGCGGACGAGGTGAGCGTGATGAAGGACGGGCTGGTCGTGGAGTCGGGCCCGCGCGGGCGCGTGCTGCGCGAACCCGCGCACGCCTACACCCGCTCCCTGCTGGACTCCCTTCCCGACGCGGAGGCACGATGACCCTCCTGACCATCGACCAGCTGGTCGTCGAGCACCGCACCCCCGGCCGTCCCGCCGTGCGGGCCGTGGCCGGGGCCAGCCTCGCGGTCAACCCCGGCGAGGTCGTCGGCCTGGTCGGCGAGTCCGGATGCGGCAAGTCGACCCTGGCCCGCGCCGTCTGCGGGCTGAACCCGATCACGGGCGGCTCCATCGCGTTCGACGGGGAGCCGGTCACGCCGCTCGGCCTGCGGCGCAGGAAGCTGACCGGGATCCAGATGGTGTTCCAGGATCCGTACGCGTCGCTGAACCCCCGGCGGCGGGTCGGCGACCAGATCGCCGACGGGCTGCGGACCTCGAACGACACCGCCACGTCACCCGCCGACCTGCTGGAACGCGTCGGCCTGCCGCGGGACTTCGCCGGGCGGCATCCGCATGAGTTCTCCGGCGGGCAGCGGCAGCGCATCGCCATCGCCCGCGCCCTGGCCGCGCGGCCGCGGCTGCTGATCGGGGACGAGCCCATCTCGGCGCTGGACGCCTCGGCGCAGTCGCAGGTGGCCAGGCTGATGCGGGACCTGGCCGTGGACTCGGGCGCGGGGCTGCTGTTCATCAGCCATGACCTGTCCGTGGTGCGGCTGATCGCCGACCGGATCGCCGTCATGTATCTCGGCAAGATCGTCGAGGTGGGCGACACGGCCGAGGTGTGGGCCGATCCCCAGCACCCGTACACGAAGGCGCTGCTGCAGGCCATCCCCAAGCCGGACGGCATGGGCGTGCTGCCCGCGGAGCTGCCCGGCGACGTGCCGGATCCGGCGAATCCGCCGGGAGGGTGCAGGTTCAGCCCGCGCTGCCCGTTCGTGATGGACGTGTGCCGCGAGAAGGAGCCGGAGTTCGGGCCGGTCGCCTGCTGGCTGCACGAGCCGAAGTGACGCCCGCGCCGCACGACGCACCCGCGACCCCGTCAGACCGCCGGCAGGCGACGGCGCGGGTCGCGGCGGTACGGGCGGCCATGGACGAGGCCGGGGTCGACGCGCTGGTGCTGCGCTCCTCGCCCGACTTCCGGTTCCTCGGAGGCGGCGAGGGCGCGTTCCTCGTGGTGACGCGGCACGTCGTGGCCGAGACCGCCGACCCGGCCGGGATGCTGCCCGAGGGTGCGCGGCGCGTCGGGGTGGATCCGGAGATGCGGGTGCGTGAGCTGTTCGGGCTGGCGATCGAGGCCGAGCTCGTGCCCGCGTCCTCCGTGCTGTGGCCGCTGCGGCTGCGCAAGGAGCCGTACGAGGTCGAGGCCGTCCGGCGTGCGGTGGCGGCGGCCGAAGAGGTGCTGGCGCAGGCGCGGGAGCTGGCCTGGTTCGGGGCGACCGAACGGGCGATGGCCCACCGGCTGCGGGTGCTGGCGGCCGAGTCGGGGTGCGAGGAGCTGCTGTCGCTCCGGGTGGCGGCGGGCGAGCACTCGGCGCGGCCCGCGCACGTGCCCGGGGAGCGCGTGATCAACCCCGGGGACGCGCTGACGGTGTCGGTGTGCGGGCGGTGGGGCGGCTACTGCGCCGAGGTGGCCAGGGTGTTCGCGGTGGCGGAGCCGCCGGAGGACTTCGAGGCCATGTACTCGGTGGTGCTGGCCGCGCATCGGGCCGGGCTGGCCGCAGTACGGTCCGGCGGTCCCGTCGCAGAGGTGGCCAGGGCCGTCGGCGAGGTGATCGACGGGAGCGGGTACGGGCGCTTCGCGGCGGCGCACGTCGGCCGGGGCGTCGGGCTGGGGCACGACGAGGGGCCGTGGCCGGGTGAGGACGCCGTCTTCGCGCCGGGGATGACGTTCTGCCTGGAACCGGGGATCTACCTGCCCGACCTGTTCGGGGCCCGGGTGGCGGACGTGGTGGTCTGCACGTCCGAAGGTCCGCTCCCGCTGGGGGCGTACCCGCACGCGTTGCAGGTGCTGGAGCGCTAGAGGGATGCGGCGAGCCTGCGGGCCTCCTCCGCCCAGCCCGTCAGGAACATCAGCGCCTTGCCGCGCTCCCTGTAGCGCCGGGCCGCGTCCACGGGCCTGGCGCCGCCGTAGTCGACCTGCGCCGTCGCCACGCCGGCGAGCATCATGGGGGTCAGGAAGTCGTACTTGACCGCCGAGGCGCACACCGCCAGCCGTACCAGCCGCTCGTCTCCCCGCCATCCCGCCTCGCGCAGCCCGCGCAGGTAAGCCCCGTAGACGGCGGCCTCCAGATCGGGCAGCAGGTCGGCGGGCAGGAACAGGTCGAACACGCTGTCCGGGATGTGGTTGCCGACGTCCTCGCCCAGCGCGCCGTCGCCCGCGAACGCCCAGTCCACCAGCACGCTCTCGCCGCCCCGGTCGATCACGTTGTTCGGCCACACGTCGAGGTGGCAGAGCGCCCTCGGCAGCGACTCCAGCACGGCCAGGAACTCCTCGCGGTCCCGGTGCAGCCGCACCAGCTCCCCGCGCAGCCCCGGCGGGAAGTTCTCGCTGATCAGGGGGTGCCGCCAGGCTTCGTCATCCTCGAGCAGCTCGTACGGCACCGGTTTCGACCCCGCATAGTCGCGCAGGAACGACCGGCTCAGCCACGGCCGCTCCACCTCGCCCGCCGCGCCCTGGGCCAGGCCGAGCTGATGGCCGAAGAGCGCGTGGCGCCCGACGTCCCAGGCGGTGCCCGGCCGGCCCGCCACGTCCTCGGTCCACAGCGCCAGGTCGCCGTCGTCCCGTTCGACCAGCTCCAGCAGCTTCGGCGCGGTCACTCCCGAGCCCGCCCACAGCTCCGGCAGGCCGTCGGCGTAGACGTCGGCCTCCCTGCGCCAGTAGTTCCAGTGGCGCGGGTCGTCGGAGTGCTCCCAGCCCGCGCCGCCCGCCTTGCGCCGGGTCAGCACCTTGAGCACGGCCGACCTCGACCCCCTGCGCACCCGCCAGATGCCGCCGGTGACCGCGTTCTTGGGGTTGTGCGTGAGCGGCTCGACGACCGCGTCAGCACCCCCGAGCACCCGCGCCATCTCATCCTCCACTCGCGCAACTGTAAACCTTTAACAGTGTGTTATGACTCACAGCAAAGGGTAGTCAACAAAGCATGCTGCGCATCGGCACGTGGTGGTCTGCCAGGGCGGTCGACGTCGTGGCCTGCGGATGGCACGACGGCAGCCCAGGACCTGTCGAAACGGGCATCAAGCTCATCTACGGCGTGGGCGGCCCGGTGCCGGAGTTCCCCGGGCTGCGCGTCGGCACGACGGCCGCGACGTGCGCGAAGGAGATCGCCGCGGCCCTGTCCCAGGGTGCCGACGTGGTGGGCACCGCGCCGGGCTGCTGCCCCGCGGCGCCGGTGGTGGCGGCGGGCATGTGGCACTACGGCTGGACCAGGAACGACCTGGGCGCGCTGGCCGGCGCGACCGTCGCGGGGCTGGTGCTGGTCGCGCAGCCGGGGCCGTGCGCGGTGGAGATCTCCCGCGACGGGCGCGGCTCGCTCGACGGCGACGTGACGGCCGCGCGTGCGTGCCTGGCCGCCCGCTTCTCCGGCGGCCGCTACCGCACCCCGGAGGTCACGGTCCCGCTGGAGTCGGTGCGCCTCAGCCAGGAGGCGCCCAGCAGGATCCTCATCACGGCCCGGCGGCCGCAGACGTCGTAGGGTTGGCCAAGGCAGTACCACTACGTCGTGGAGAGAGCGTGAAGATCACCGGAGTAGAGCTGCGGCGGATCGCGATGCCGCTGGTGGCGCCGTTCCGCACGTCGTTCGGCACCGAGACGGCCCGTGACGTCCTGCTGGTCAGGGTGGTGACGCCGGACGCCGAGGGGTGGGGCGAGTGCGTGGCGATGGGCGAGCCGCTCTACTCCTCCGAGTACACCGACGGCGCGGCCGAGGTGATCCGCCGCTTCCTGCTGCCCGCGCTGCCGAAGACCCTGGACGTGCACGACGTCGGCCGTGCCCTGGAGCCGATCAAGGGCCACCGCATGGCCAAGGCGGCGCTGGAGACGGCCGTGCTGGACGCGCAGCTCAGGGCGGCCGGCGAGTCGTTCGGCCGGTTCCTCGGCGCGGCCCGCACCCGCGTGCCGTGCGGGGTCTCGGTCGGCATCATGAGCTCGATCCCCCAGCTGCTGGACGCCGTGGCGGGCTACATCGACGAGGGGTACGTCCGCATCAAGCTCAAGATCGAGCCCGGCTGGGACATCGAGCCGGTCCGGGCCGTCCGCGAGCGCTTCGGCGACGACCTGCTCCTCCAGGTCGACGCGAACGCCGCCTACTCCCTGACCGACGCCCGGCGACTGGCCCGGCTCGACGCGTTCGACCTGCTGCTGATCGAGCAGCCCCTCGCCAACGACGACCTCGTGCAGCACGCCAAGCTGGCCAGGCAGATCGGCACGCCGATCTGCCTGGACGAGTCCATCGAGTCGGCCGAGCACGCCGCCGCCGCCATCGCGCTCGGCTCGTGCTCGATCGTCAACATCAAGCCCGGCCGGATCGGCGGCTACCTCGAGGCCCGGCGCATCCACGATCTGTGCCGGGCCAACGGGGTCGCGGTGTGGTGCGGCGGCATGCTGGAGACCGGCCTCGGCCGGGCCGCGAACGTCGCACTGGCCGCCCTGCCCGGCTTCACCCTGCCCGGCGACACCTCGGCGTCGCGGCGCTACTACGCGACCGACATCACCGAGCCGTTCGAGCTGGCCGACGGCCACCTGGAGGTGCCCACGGGGCCGGGCCTCGGTGTGGAGCCGCTCGCCGACGTGCTCGACGAGGTGACCACCAGCACGGAGTGGATCACCCTTTAGCCTTTTGTGCTAGGCTCCGTTCGATCTCTCACCGTGGGCATAAGCCTCGCCAATCAAGCTTGTCCGTGTCCGATGACACGGAAAAGGTGAGAGTCACACACCACATTCCGGCAAGGCGGTCTGTGTTGATGGTGACGATTCGGCGAGCAAGCACGCTGTCTGATTCGAGGGCGCGGCGATTCCTGCCGCCATGTTGCGAGTCGAGCCCCCTCTCACACCTGCCGTAACCCGGCGTCAGCGCGTCTAATTCGCGCTTTTCACCCCACCACCAGGTAAGTCACATGTCCCTGGCCGGTCGTGAACCCGGGAATGCGGTGCCGCCTGCCCGGAAACCACGGCCGGTGTTCTCCCGTATGGAGGTAACGCCGCATGTCGGCCCTCAATCCCGCCGAGCCGCTCTCGGCGAAACGGCCGTGGCTGGTTCTCTGCATCCTCTGCACCGGCTTCTTCATGTCGCTGCTGGACGGGACCATCGTCAACATCGCCATCCCCACCCTGATCATCGACATCCACGCCTCGTACGACGAGGTGCTCTGGATCGTCGACGCCTACCTGCTCGTCTTCTCGGTGCTGCTGCTCACCACCGGGCGGCTCGGGGACCGCTTCGGATACAGACGTCTCTTCCTGATCGGCATCTCGGCCTTCACCGTCGCATCCGCCCTCTGCGGCCTGTCGGACTCGCCGGGACAGCTGCTCGCCGCACGAGTGCTGCAGGGCGTGGGCGGAGCGATACTCTTCCCCCAGGTGATCTCGTCGATTCTGGCGATCTTCCCGCCCCGGCAGCGTGGCCGCGCATTCGGGGTCTTCGGGGCGATCGCCGGCTTCGCGCCGATTGTCGGCCCGATCGGTGGCGGCTTCATCCTGGCGCACCTCGGCTGGCGCTGGATCTTCTTCATCAACGTGCCCATCGGCGTGCTCACCGCGCTCTCGGCCCTGGCGTTCGTCCCCGCCCTGCGTCCGGCACGCACGCACAAGCTCGACCTCGTGGGGGTGGCGCTGGCCACCGCTGGGCTGAGCGGCGTCGTTTTCGGGCTGATCGAGGGCGAGCGCTACGACTGGGGAACGATCACCGGGCCGATCAGCATCACGTCGGTCCTCCTCGCCGGTGGCCTGCTCCTGGTGCTGTTCGTCGTCTGGCAGCGCGTCCAGCGCGGCGAACCGCTGGTGCCGTTGGAGCTGTTCACCTCCGGCCGCGGCTTCCCGGCCGGCAACGCGATCGGTTTCGTCTTCCAGCTGGGCATGATCGGCATTGCCCTGGTGCTGGTCGTCTATCTGCAGACGGCACGGGCGTACTCGCCGCTGCAGACGGGGCTGATCCTGCTGCCCAACGCCGTTCTCACCGCGATCGGCTCGGCCCTCGCCGGCCGATTGTCCGACAAGGTCGGCGGCAAGCGCGTCCTCATGGCAGGCCTGGCCACGCTCGCGGTCGGCCTGGTGGTCCTCGTCGTGACGACGCGCGCGGACTCCAGCGCGTGGCAGCTCCTCCCCGGGCTGCTGATCATCGGCCTCGCGGGCGGCGCGACCTTCGTACCCCTGCAACACGTCACCCTGGAAGGCGTCGATCCGCGCCTGGCAGGCGCCGCGTCGGGGGTTTCCGGCACCACCCGGCAGGTCGGCGGTGTGCTCGGCACCGCGGTTCTCGGCGCCATCCTGTCCACGTCCCTGAGCTCAGCCCTTCGGCAGGAGGCAGAGGCGCGGGCAGGGCGGCTGCCCGCGGGGCTGCGCTCGCAGTTCGTCGAGGCCACGATGGCCGGAGGGCATCAGTTCAGCCCGCCGGTAGCGCCGCGCGGACTGCCTCCTGCGGACACCGCCCTTTTCGTCCGGACCGGGCACGAGGCGTTCACGGCCGGGTACGTGTCCGCGCTGCAGGTGACACTGCTCGCCTCGGCTGCGCTGCTTGTCCTGGCCGCCCTGTTGTGCTTCACGCTCTCGAAGCCTTGACGGGGTGGAACAGGGACGGCGTCAGTTACCTGCACGACCTTCTGACCCCGACCGCCACTGCGCGCTGCTGTCGCTGACCGTATGCGAAACGCCGCTCGGCTGCTGGAGCCCGAGCGGCGTTGCCGCGTCGCTTCAGGCGACGCCGGGCACGGGGGTCAGCGAGGCTTGGTGGTTACCGTGGAGGGATCCGGCGCTGTGACCGATACCTTGCTGCCCCACTGCGTGTAACGGGTTTTCACGGTGCTGGTGTAGCTCTCTCCGTCCTCCGCCATCGTGTACGTGGACGACACCCTGTCGACCAGACCCGCCGATGACAGCGTGAGGGTATAGGAGATCTTCAGGCCATCGTGCTCTTTACCGATCTTCGCGGCGGAGACCCAGGCCGAAACGGCCTTGAGCTCCTTCACGGTGACCGAGCCGGAGACGGAGTTTCCCGTGGTCTTTCCGTTCTTGAGCAGTTTGGCCAGGGTGTTGGGCTCGGCCGGGTTGATGAACTGCGACCACGAGTCGGGCATGCCGTAGTTCTTGCTCTTGTACCAGGTCTTGCCCTCGGGCAGGACGCTGCTGATCCGGTCGCCCGAATAGTAGCCGGTCTTGCCGATGGCGATGACGCGCTCATGCTCGTCACCGTCCTTCGTCGTGATGTCGAACGCGGCGATGTCCTTCCTACCGAACTGGAAGACGCCCTTGATGTCGCGGGCGCCCCGCTCGTCGGTGCCGTCCGTCCACGTGACGTCGCCGGTGAACCGCACCCCATGCCCGGCGGCGATCGTCGCCTTCAGCACGCCGACCGGGTCCTTGGGGGCCGCCTGCGCCGGCACGGCGGCCACCATCAGCGCGGCGAACACCACCGTTGATATGGTCATTTTCTTCACACAGGCGATCATGCCGGAGGCGGACGACAACCTGGAGCCCAAGGTCGTGTGCTCCCGTGAATCGTTATCCGGCTGAGGCGGTTGCCGCAGGCGCCCCAGCCCCAGGACGTCCCGACCAGACCGGAGGCCGCGCGCGACGTCATGTGGTCATGCCCTCGGCGTCATGCTCGTATGCGCCGGCCTGCAGCACCTGCCGCCACGCGGGCCAGACCCCGCACCCCGGGGGCGGCCGCGCTGGCATGCGTGAACCCAGCATGCGTTGTGGGAGTCTCGGGATCATGGCCAACAGAGGAGGCAATCATGAGCCCCCCACCGAGGCGGGACGAGCCGAGCCCGGACTGTCACGGTGGTCTCGCCGGTGGTCGAGAACAGTGTCCTGCTCTCATGAGCTCGCGGACGGCAGTCAGCCGCGGGTGGTGCCGGGCCGATTACGGGCGCTCGGCCGCGTCGTGGCCGTCGTGCTGGTCGGCGGGCTGCTCGGCGGGCTGCTCGGCGGGCTGCTCGGCGGCGAGGAAGGCCCGCATGGGCCTTACCGGCCGCCTTACGACGTCAGCTGCCCTGCGTGGACCAAACTGCATCGTAGGTTCGACGACACACGGATAGAGGATCGGGAGCGTGCCTTCTTGTGCCTGGTACGGGACGCGGGCGGGCCGATGTTCCCTGACGACAAGTCCGATCAGGCCCTCCTGGCGTCCGGCAGGACATTGTGCGCCCAACCGGGGTGGAGGAGAGCCGACGAATGGCTGCGCAGCGGGGACCGGACAATCAACCTGCACGGTTTGGACAGCGCATTGGTGTTCTTGTGCCCCGATGTCATCGGAGGCCCGGATCTGATGCCCTCGGACGAACAAATGCTCAAGGAGGAGGCCGACTACGTCGCCGCGAGCAACGCCGGCTGCCGTGACCCGTGGCCCAAGACGCGGGCCCGCAAGCAGGGGACTGCCGCGTACTTCACGTCCGAAGGCGGCGGCTATCACCTCGCCGACGACGCCGATCCGGACAACGAGGACGGAGTCGAACGAGACGACGACGGGTTACTCACAGGCGAGAAGACGGGCGTGGGCATCGAGACGATCAGAGCGATGAATGTCTGCGTGACCGTCAAGGCTTTCGACAAGGCCCCGCCTCTGCGGCTCAAGGGCTGGCAGGAAGTGGCCGAGGTGGGGGTCACCAGCCGCAGCGGCCGGCTGATGGTGCCGGCCATGCAGCCGGGCGGCGGGGAGGGGGCCGGGCGGGCCCTGCCCAATCTGGCTGTCAAAGGGCCGGGCCACTACCGGGTGCGGGTCTACGCACGGGGCGACGAGGACGCCAGCACCATGCTGCCCGCCGAGTGGCATCTGATCGTGGTCTATCCCGGACGGTCCAGGAAGGAGGTCGTCTATCGCTCTCGTGGGTGACAAGGCTGATGCCGCAGGCGGACCACCGCCCGCTCCAGGTACCGCACAGCGGGGTTGCGGCGGCGATCCGTGCTTTGTGGACGTCGGCGCCGCAGGGCATTGGAACATCGCCCACCGACCGCGGACACCGCCCTTTTCGTACGGGCCGGCCACGAGGCGTTCACGGTCGGATACGTTCCGCATGCAGATGACACTGCTCGCCTCGGCTGCGCTGCTCGTCCTGGCCGCTCTGTTGTGCTTCACGCTCCGAAAGCCTTGACGGGGGGGAACGAGCAAGATCCTCCGACCAGGAAGGGCGATCGTCCCTTCGTCGCGAAAGGCGGCCATGCAGTCACGAACCTACCTGCACGACCTTCTGACCTCGACCCTCTTCACCGAGGGGCTCGACAGCGACATGGACCTGTGGGCGCTGGGTTTCACCACCATCTGGGTCAAGGGCGCGGACCTCGACACCCTCGCCCGCACCTTCGGCATGGACCTCGCCACCCGTACCCCGAGTCACCTGAGCGAGATCCTCGACCACGCCATCCACGATGGCTCTCGCTGGGTGGGCGAGGTCAACGGCTGGATCGGCATCGTGCCGGCGCAGGCCGACCGCGAAGTCGTGCGCTCCCTCTCCGAAGGCGGCCGTGAGGCCCTCGGTTTCAGCATGGACATCAACTACAACGCCTCCTTCGTCTACGCTCGCGACGGGCGCACGATCATCTCCTTCGACCCCTCTTCGCCAGATGAGCGGTACGGCGAGGACCCGCACGCGCTCGATCATCTGATGGACGGACTGCGCTTCCAGATCATCACCGAATCCGACAACCCGGACGATCTTGTGGAGATCGACGAGAGCGTCAGCTCGGCCTTGGCGCTGATCGGACGCATCACGGAAACCGACATCGCCGCCGACTGGTTCCAGGCGCAGCACTCACGCATCGGCGAGATCAGGGAGTCGCGTCCATAGATGGTGGCACGGTAGTACTGCTGGTGGATCAGGATCTCGCGCTGGGGTGACCTAGCGGCCGGCCAGCGCGCGACGACACCGTTCCAGCTCGCCGAGCATGTCGTCCAGCGCCGGCCGGTAATCCTCCTCGCCGCGATCCACGTGATCTCGCAGGATAGCGACCGCCTCCTCGACGTAGGGCAGAGCGTGCCCGAACCAGCCCAGGGAGGCGAGCTGCGCGCTCAGCTCGGAGACCAGCGCGAGGCGATCGGGCACCAGATGGATCGCTATCGCGTCGTGTGGCAGGCGCTCATGGATGACCATCGCCTCCTCTGTCCTGCTCACCCCCTCCAGCGGGCGGCCGAGCAGATTCAGCGCTCTGGCCTGGTCGAACAGAGTTCTGACCAGGAGCGGCTCGGCGGTCTCCGGGTCCGACAGAGAGAAGCGGCGAAGGATGCCGACGGCCTCCCCGCAGCGTGCCGCGCCCTCCTCGTAGCGTCCTAGGTCGATCAGACACCAGCCGAGATGGCGCATCCCCCACGCGACTTCGCCCAGATATTCGGCGGGGCTGAGCTCGGAAAGCCGGCGGAACAGCTCGATCGCCTCCTCCATCGCTGCCAGGGCGTCGTCGAAACGGCCCAGCTTGGCGAGCACGCCGGCGATCTTGTAGAGAGCCTGCGCCAGTGCGACGCTCGTGGCGGGGGCGGCGGACGCGAGCAGCTCCCGGCGTACCTGTACGGCTTCCTCGCATACGGCGAGCGCGTCCTCCGGCCGTTCCAGGATCTCGTGGTAGCCGGACAGCATCTCCAGGCTCTCGGCGAGCGCGGTGGCGTCCGCGGAGCGGAACTCGCGAAAGACGCCGACCGCGGTCTGCAGCGGCGCCACGGTCTCCTCCGGCCGTCCCGCCTGGAACAACGCCTCAGCCAGCGAACGCCATGCCCATGCCACGTGGATGGGATATCCCCCACGATCGCGTAACACCTGGACCGCCTCTTCGCGGACGCTCACGGCCTCCGACCACGATCCCAAGTCGGCGAGTACGTCGCCCAGCCCGCCGAGCGCGGCGGCGAGGGCGGCGGTCCTCGTGGTGGAACGCCACCAACCCACCGCCTCCTCCGCGGCGACCCGCGCGCCCGTGAGATCACCGAACATCCTCAGGGACAGTGCCTCCGCCTCCAGGCAGGCCGCGAGCGACGGGACGAGGTAGAGCTCTGAATCTCCCTTCGGTGGATCGCCGAGCAGGTCCCGGCAGAGGGCGATGCCGGATCGTGCGGTGGGGAGCGACTCCTCCTGGCGTCCGTCACGGGCGAGCATGAGGGCCGACTCCGACAGGGCCAGGGCGAGCATCGGCGCGTAACCGGCCGCGTCGGACCGCATGCCTTCCCGCGCCAGAGCGACGGCCTCCCGCAGCGCGCTCTCCGCCTCGGCGGGCTGTCCCGTGAGGTTCAGCCGGTTGGCCAACATGGCCAGCGCGGGGATGAGCCTGGCCCCGGATTCCGCACTCTCCCGCCTCAGCGCCACGCACTCCTGCGCCGCCGCCAGGGCCTCATGGACCCGGCCCGCCGACGCCAGTCGGTTGCTGAGGTTGTGCAGGGCAGTGGCCAGACCGGCACGATCGCCGGTGGCGACGAGCCGATATGCGGCGACGGCCTCCACCGTCGAGTTCAGGGCGTCCGCCGGGTGACCGGCGACCGCCTGGCTGTCCGCCAGCAGAGCCAGCGCCCACGCCTCCTGAGACCGGGCCGCGTCCCCACGGTCGGAGGTCAACGTGGCGAAGCGCTCGGCGGCCTCGGTGAGCACGGGTACGGCTTCGGCGTGCCGCTTCAGCAGGGCGAGGCATCGGCCGTACCGCAGCGACTCCTCCGCGACCGTCCACGGGTCGGTGCCGCTCCGGCTGAGCGCCAGGGATTCCTCGAAACAGCCGACCGCCTCGCCGTGCCGGCCGCGCATGGAGCGAACCGCCCCGAGCTCCGCCAAGACGGAGCGCAACCCCGGACGGAACGCCTCGGCCTCGCGGGTGAGTGAACGGTACAACGCCACCGCGTCCAGCAGACCCGCCTCGGCTTCGTCGAACCGGCGCAGCGCGATCAGGTCGTCGGCCAGATCGGAGAGGCGGGCGGCGTACTCCGGTTCGTAGGTGTGCGGGTCCGTGACGGTCAGGCCCGCCAGCAGAGCCACGGCCTCCTCCAGCCTGAGCACGGCCTCCTCGGCGTGGCCATGGTCGAGCAGTGACTTCCGGAGCCTGGTCAGGGCCTGGCCGAGCAGGTACGGCGAGCCCCGCAGGCGCGCGTGGCGTACCTCCGCGCGGGCCGCCTCGATCGGATCGTCCGGGTCACGCCGGACCGGGGCGGCTGCGTCGTGCTCCTCTTCGGCCGCACCGAGGGTGGCGGCCTCCGCGCGTGCGCGCGCGGCCGCTTCCGGCTCCCCGGCCGCCGCCAGGCCGGTGCCGATATCCCCGAGCACGCTCCCCAGCTTCGGCCCATACCCGTCCGGATCCCGCGCGACCAGGACGCGCAGCCGGCGCACGGCCTCCGTCCCGACGCCCACCGCCTCCTCGTGGCGCCCGGCCCGGTTCAGGGACCAGGCCAGCGAGTGAAGCGCCCAGACGAGGTCGTCGCCGTCCTCATCGAGCGTGCCGCGCAGCAGGTCCACGGCCTGCCTGGCGGCATCGACGCCTTCCTCCAGCCGTTCGGTGAACGTCAGTTCCTCCGACAATGCGAGCAGCGAGTCGGCGAGCCGTTCCGGAGAGAGCGGGGTGACCTGCCGCGTCAGCTCCACCAGTTCCCGGGCCACCGGCAGCGCCTCCTCGTGCCGCTCCGCCTCCGACAGCCGGTCACGGTATCTGCCGAGCCGTCCCACCAGCCTCTGGCCGTACGCCTCGGGGTCGTCCCGCACCAGGACTCGTGACAGCGCGACGGACTCGGCCAGCGCGGCCAGGGCCTGCTCGGGCGCGTCCATCTCCGTGTGCACGTCGACGAGCACGCTCAGGCCGTGGGCCAGTTCCGCCCGGTGCGCATCGGGATCGGCCGCCGCGAGGCCCTGGAGCAAGGCCGTCGCCTCCAGCCCGACGGTGAGGGCGTCGGCCGGCTCGCCGGCGTCCAGCAATGCCATCGCGAGATCGACGAGAGCCTGGCCGAGCCACTCGTGGCGGCCGAGTTCCCGGTAGATTTCGACGCTCTCGCGTAGCAGGGGGACGGCGTCGTCGGCACGCCCGGCGTCCAGAGCGCGGATGCCCGCATCCTGCAGGAGTCCCGCAAGGTTCGAAGCGTGCGCCGTAGGATCGGTCTCGGCCAGGGGCCGCAGCGATGCGACGGCCTGACCGAAACGGTTGGCGGCCTCCTCCCAGCGCCGGCTCTCGACCAGAAGATCAGCGAGCGACGCCGTGGCGTCCACGTGCGCGGCCAGCCACCGGGCGGGGTCGTCCGCGGCCAGCTCGCCGTGCAGGTCGGCGCATTCCACCGCGACCTGGATCGCCTCGGCGTGCCGCCCGGCGGCGTGCAGGTAGCGGCTCAGGGCCCGCAGGCCACCCGCGAACCTCGCCCTGTTCGTCGCGGGCTCGGTGACGGCCGGCCGACGGAAGGTCGCGACCGCCTCCTCGCAGGCCACCACCGCTTCTTCGGGACGGCCGGCCTTGTGCAGGATGACTGCGAGGTCGGCCAGCGCGTGCGCCAGCGCGTCCGCGTACGCCCCCTTGTTGAGCGCGGCCAGCTTCCGGTATGCCGCCACACCCTCGCGCGCGTCGGCCACGGCCTGGTCGTGGTGCCCCAGCTCGGCTCGGGCGAAGGCGGCGACCAGGAACGAATGGGCGACGTCGAGGCCGGACGGCCGTGGATCCTCCGCGAGAAGGGCACGGGCCACCTCGGCCGCCTCCGCTGCCGTGTCCAGGGACTCCCGCGGCCGGCCGGACTGCCGCCACAGCTTGCTCTGCCGGCACAGGAGCCGGCAGAGCAACGGCCCGTGAGTGAGGGCGTCGGCGGCGACCTGCCGGCGGGCGGCCTCTGCCGCTTCGCGCAGGCAGTCGATCGCTTCCTTCACCCGGTCCATGGCGGCGAGCACGGTCGCGAGATCGGACAGGCTCTCGGCCAGGCCGTGATCGAACCGGCGCGGCAAGGCGGTCGCCAGCGCCCGGAACAGTCCGACAACCTCCTGGCCTGACGCCAGTGCCTCGTCCGTCCTGCCGAGCTCCGACAGATTCATGCAATGGTTCGCCAGGGCGAGCGCCAGGTCGGACTGCGGGACCCGGCCGGCAGCCAGCATCCGGCGGTGGAGCGCGACCGACTGCCGGCTGAGCTCCAGAGCCTCCTCATGCCGGCCCAGACCGGCGAGCCCGCTGGAGACGTTGTTCAGCGGCATCGCGAGATGGAAGAGCTGCTCCTCGTTCTCCGGATTGACGTGGCGGCGGCGGATGGCCAGCGACTCCTCGGCGTGCGCGAGCGCCTCGGCGCTCCGGCCCATGTTGCCCAGCACCATGGCCAGTCTGTGCAGGGCACCCGCCAGTCCCTTTTCGTAGGTCGCGGGGTCGACCCTGGCCAGGCGGCGCAGGATGCCCACGGACTGCTGGGCTGCCGACAGCGCGCCATCCGCGTGCCCAGGGCCGAGCGGGTCCGTCGCCGCGCCCAGATGGCTCAGGGCTTCGGCCAAGAGCGGCTCGTACGCGTCCGGGTCGGCGGCCACCAGGCCGCGCAGCAGTTCGACGGTCTCGCCGTAGGCCTGGCGGGCGTCCGCGAACAGCCCGGCCGCCGCGAACCGGACGCCTTGGATGAAGTGGAGGTCGGCACGCTCGTAAGCGTCATCCGTACGAGCGAGGTGGTGCGCCACGAGGCGCTGGGTGACGGCGGCCATGCCCGCGGCGAGATTCACGTCCTCCTCGGGAAAGCACGCACCGACCGCTTCCAGCACGGCGATGTCGACGTCCAGCTCGGCCAGGCGGGCCAGCGCGGCGTCCCCGGCTGCGAGAGCCAGCCGCGGCCGCGCCAGGAGCAGCGGCACGAGCAGGCCGGTGGCGACGTGCGGCCAGCGCCTGGACGCCTCGATGAGCACGGTGACGACACCGCCCGCGTATCCAGGTTCTTCCTCGCCCTCCGCGCAGATCAGCCGGTCGACGGCGCCGGCCGCCCATGGGTCGCTGGGGTACCCGGCGTTGTGGCCGGGAGTGGACAGCGCGACGAAGTCCTCGCCGAGCCGGTCGGGGTAGAGCGGCTCGAGCACCGAGGCCGGATGGCCGGACGGGTAGCACCACGCGTGGTCGCGCAGGACCTGGTCGGCTGACTCGACGGACGCGGCCACACCAAGCCTGATCAGGGCGTCCCTGCCTGTCTCGTAGGGAACCGGCCTGACGAGCGTGGCGGTGTACACGGCGTGCGCCATGACGTCCTCCACCGTCGTGAGCTGACCGCCGTCGCGCAGGGCCCGCCAGTACGCGCGCTCCCTGCCCAGGAGATAGATGGCCAGGCCGGTCGGATCCCGCGGCGCGTCCGTGCCGGTCCGGAGGGCGTCCACTTCCGCGAGCGCGGCCATCTGGACGGCGAGAGCCTGCCGGAAGCCCTTCCCTCCGAGGTAGTGGGGCGGGCCGATCGAAGCGGCGTGAGGCACCTCGAGGATCCGGGCGAAGCAGTCGCGCGCCGTCACGAAGATCGCCGCGGCTGCCGCGGCGTCCTCGGCCAGCGGCTGCAGCGCGGTCGCGCTCGTGTCCTGCGTGCCCGCCGAGACCAGGTGGTATTCGAGGGAGTGCCACCAGTGCCCGGCCGGGCGGGCGAGCAGCAGCACGCGAGCGGGCCCGCCGGACTGCAGCCAGCCGTCCTCGAACAAGGCGTGCAGTTCGGTCACCGGCCACCGCTCGGCGTAGTCCACGATCAGCAGGCGACCCTGACCATCGGGCGCGGGTGGTGGCGAGGGGCCTCGCGTGCGGGACGGATGGATCGCCGCCTGAGCCACCGTCCAGCCCTGAGCCGCGCAGGCCGCCGCGAACTCCGCCGCCAGCCGGGTCTTTCCCTGGCCGCCCGGCCCGTGCAGCAGGTGGACCGACAAGCCGTGGTCAGGCGCGTCCCGCCAGGCGGCGAGCGCGTCGAGCTCCTGCTCCCTGCCCACGAAGGTGACGACGCGACTGGCGGCGGCCAGCAGCCAACTCGGCTGCCGGCGGGCCCTGCCGGGCACGGCAGCGGGCGCGGCCGTCCAGGGCTCAAGGGTGTAGGCGGGTTCGCCTTGGTGGACGTGGAGGTCCCCGTGCTGGGCGACGTTGATCACGCCACCCGGCTGCGCCTGGTTGATCTGCTGGTACGACGGGGTCACGGTTGACCCCGCGTCAGCCCGGATCCTGGGGCGAATACCGGTAGACGTGTTGCGAACCGTGCTGCACGGCATTCACCGTCCCCTGACCAGAGGCGGTGTTGCGCTGGACGTAGAGCTGCCCTGCGGCCGGGATGAGTTCCTCGATGCGGGTGACCAGGTCGCGGAGCTCGGCCGCAGCCTGCGGACTCTCCTCCAGCAGGTCCGTCAGGCGCACCTGCCAAGCGGTGAGGGCCTGGGCGCGCACCTGCGCCCGCGTCTCGGGGTCGGCGCTCTCCACGCGCACCGCGAGTTCGTCCAGCCGCGACTCGGCGAGCCGTGTGCGGTCCTCGTCGCCCCTGCCGAACAGCCGGGCGAATCCGTCACGTGCCGTCTTCCAGGCGTCGGTGGCCGCCGCTTCCACCAGTGCGGTACCGCCCGCGGCGGCGAGCGCCGCCAACCACTCAAGGCTCATCCCCATCCCCACAAGAATGATCAGCCACCGGGATATGACCGGTCATAGGGATAATCGCAGAAATCCGGGGCACGGCCCAGGCGTTGCGCGTAACCGGTCGCGCCATTTGGACCTGATGAAAACGCGGCTTCACCCACCTTTCCTGGGCACGTGCGGCGACCTATTTTGCTCCGCAGGTTGATCGGGAGCGGCCTTTGATAGAGCTCAAGCCCTGCTCAATTACGCCACTGGCATGACTGACATGCCTGAAGTCGCTAAATAATAGTTCAGGTCAGCGCGCCGGCTCAGCCCGCGTCGTCCGCCGCGAAGCTGACGTCCGCCGTGTCGGCGGTGCCCGCGCGGCGGCCGGGCGCGCGGTGCCAGCGCCAGTAGAGGTTGGTGTGCGCGATCACCTGCTCCGGCGGCGGCGCGCCGTACTCGCTGAGGTCCTCCGTCGTGTGCGCGTCGCCGACCAGCGTCACGTCGTAGCCGCGGACGAAGGCCCCGTGGAGGGTCGAGCGGATGCACTCGTCGGTCTGGGCGCCCGCGACGACGAGCCGGCCCACCCCGCGCTCGGCCAGCACCGCCTCCAGTTCGGTGCCCTCGAACGCGTCGGCGTAGCTCTTGTGGACGAGCGGCTCCGCATCGCGGCGGGCCAGCTCCGGCACGTACTGCCAGTGCTCGCTGCCCCGCGGGAGACGGTCGTCGGAGTGCTGCACCCACACCACGGGCACGCCCTCCGCGCGGGCCTTGCCGATCAGGGTCTCGATGTTGGCGATCACGCCGTCGCGGTCGTGGGCGCCGGCCATCACACCGGTCTGCACGTCGAGAACGAGCAGCGCGGTGTGCGGACGATCGGGCAGAGTCGTCATGGATCCCTCCTGCTTCCAAGGCCGGCCGGGCGCTCCCGCTGCGCGCGTACGGCTGCCCGCCGCGCGTCGCGGCGGGTGAGCCGGAGGACCTGCGCCATGCCGCGAGCCTAGACCGCGGCACTGACATAAGCGGCTCTCACATAAGCGGTCCTACGCTCCCCTCGCCACCTCCCCGTCCTGGGAACCGGCGCCGGACAGCTCGGGTGCGGCGTCGAGCAGGCTGCGGGTGTACTCGTGCCGCGGCGACCCCAGCACCTCCGTCGTCCGCCCTTCCTCCACCACCACCCCGCGGCGCATGACGGCGATCCGGTCCGCGATCTGGTGCACTACGCCGAGGTCATGGGAGATGAAGAGCATCGCCAGGTGATGACGTTCGCGCAGGTCGACCAGGAGGCGGAGGATCTGTGCCTGGACCGACACGTCCAGGGCGGACACCGCTTCGTCACACACCAGCAGCCGGGGCCTGACAGCGAGCGCGCGGGCGATGCTGACCCGTTGGCACTGTCCGCCGGACAGTTCGTCCGCCCGGTGCCGGGCGACGCTCGCGTCGAGGCCGACGTCGTCGAGCAGGCGGTGCAGCGCGGCGGTACGGTCGCCGGGCGGGGCGGAACTCGGATGGGTGCGCCATGCCTCGTCGATGATCGCGGCGACGGTCATGCGCGGGCTGAGCGACGACCGCGGATCCTGGAAGACCATCTGCGCCGCGCGCTGCTGCGCCGTCGTGCGGCGTCCGGCCGGGCCCAGGGGCACGCCGTCGAGCAGGACGGCGCCGGAGTCGGGCCGGACCAGGCCGACTATCGCGCGGGCCACCGTGGTCTTGCCCGACCCCGACTCTCCGACCAGCCCCACGATCTCGTCGGGAGCCACCGAGAGGCTCACGCTGTCGACCGCGACGAACTCACCGGACCGGCCGGCGGCGCGCGGCCGCAGCCACGCGGCCCGCTGCCCGAAGGTGACCCGCAGGTCACGCACCTCGAGCAGGGTGCCGTCAACGCCCTCTCTCATCGCTGCAGCAGCTCCTCGGCGAAGTGGCACGCGGCCCACCGGCCGGGCGCGACGGATCTGACCTGCGGCTCCTCGGTACGGCACCGCTCACGTGCCAGCGGGCACCGGGGATGGAACGCGCATCCCGGCGGGCGGTTCGCCGGTGTGGCCGGCGTTCCCGGCAACGGATGCGCCAGTGCGGTACGGGTCCGCACCGCGGGCACACTGTCGACCAGTGCGCGGGTGTACGGGTGGGCCGGGCCGGCCAGCACCGCCGCGGTGGGGCCGCGCTCGGCGACCCGGCCGGCGTACATGACGACGACCTGGTGCGCGACGTGCGCCACGACCCGCAGGTCATGGCTGACGAGGAGCATCGCCAGTCCCTGGTCCTCCTGTATGGAGCGGAGCAGGCGCAGGATGCGCGCCTGCACCGTCACGTCCAGCGCCGTGGTGGGCTCGTCGGCGAGCAGCAGCGCCGGATTGCCCGCCAGGGCAAGGGCGATCATGGCCCGTTGCCGCATCCCACCGGAGAACTCGTGCGGGTAGCTGCGCATCCTGGTGACCGGCTCAGGGACGCCGGCCCGCTCGAGCAGTTCGAGCACCTGCCGGCGCACCTCGGCCCGGGAAAGGCCGGCGCGGCGGAGGATCTCGCCCACCTGGCGGCCGATCGTCTGGGTCGGGTTGAGCGCGCCCAGCGGATCCTGAAAGATCATCGCGATCTCGTGGCCGCGCAGGCGGCGCCGCCGGGCAGGGCTCGCCTGGAGGAGGTTCTCACCCCGCCAGCGCAGCTCCCCGCCGGTCGCCGCTCCGTCGGGGAGCAGGCCGATCACGGCGTTCGCGGTCATCGTCTTGCCGCTGCCCGACTCGCCGATGAGCCCGACCGTCGTCGCCGGCGGGATGTCGAACGTCACCCGGTCGACGACCCGGACGGCGCCGCCGGCGACGGGCAGGTCGACGACCAGCCCGTCCACCTCGAGCAGCCCCTCCGCCTCGAGCAGCGGGTCGCCGGGAGCCGCGTCGGCCGGTGTCCGCGTCCGGCTCATGAGCTGCTGACCCGTATGCCGGAGAAGTCGGGCAGCCCGTTCGGGTCCGGTGTGACGCCGGTGACGCGGTGGTTCCAGGCGTAGGCGAACTTGACCGCCATCGGGAACATGCCGACCGCGTCCCCCCAGATGATCTTGCTGGCCTCGCCGTACAGCTTGACCCGCTCGTCCTTGTCCGGGCTCGCCCCGGCGGCGGCGAGCAGCTTGTCGAGCTCGGGGTTGCAGTAGCCGTTGCGCTTGGCCGCGCAGGGGTACAGCCGGCCGAGCGTGTTCGCCGAGTCGTACGTGGGGTTCGACAGCTGCTGGAAGTTGATGTCCCAGTTCAGGGCGAGCAGGTCCTTGGTGAAGACCGCCTGCTCCTTCTCCAGCAGGTCCACCTGGACGCCGATCTTCTGCAGGTCGGAGACCACCGCCTGGTTGAACGGCCGGAACTCGGCGTTGGCGAACTGCAGCCGCAGCTTGGTGGAGAAGTCGAAGCCGGCGGCGGTCAGCGCGGCCTTGGCGGCGGCCGGGTCGTGGCCGACGGGTTCCTGGGGGACGTGGCCGAGGGTGACGGGCGAGACGGGGGCGTCGGCGAGGGTGCCGGTCTGCGGGTACAGCCGCTTGATGATGGTCGCGAAGTCGACCGCCTGCCACAGCGCCCGCCGCACCTTGGCGTCCTTCAGCGCCGGCGCGGAGGAGTTGAACCACATGGTGAACACGGCGGTGCTGGGCACCGTCTCGACCTTGAGGTTGGAGTCGCGCTGCAGCTCCGGGAGCTGGTCGTCGGGGATGCCCCAGACGAGGTCCGCCTCGCCGGTCCGCAGCGCGGTCAGCCGGGCCGCGAGCTCGGGCATCTTGCGGATGGTGACCCGCTTGACCTGGGGCGTGCCACCGTAGTGGCCGGGGTTCGGCACCAGGACGAGCGTCCCGGACGGATCGAACTTCTCCACCTTGAACGGCCCCGATCCGACCGGGTTCTGGAAGAAGGCCGGATTCTCGCCGGTCAGGCTGCCGGGCATCACGTAGAAGACGGCCAGCTTGTACGGCACCGCCGCGTCCGGTTTCGCGGCCTTCAGTACCACCTCGGTGGGCGAGGCGGCGGTCATGGTGTAGCCGGTGAAGTTGGCCGCGTTCGTGCTCTTGAGCTCGATGAACCGCTTGAACGAGGCGACGACGTCGTCGGCGGTGACAGGCTTGCCGTCGCTGAACTTCACGCCCTGGCGGAGCGTGAACGTCCACTGCGAGGCGGTGCCGTCGGGCTTCCACACGGTGGCGAGGTCACCTTGCAGGCTACCGTCCGGGCGCGGCCGCACCAGGCGGCTGAAGATCGCCTGCGATGCCAGCTGGGTGCCGGTGGCACCGCCGCCCGCAGGGCTGTCCGGGTCGAGGCTCTCGATCGCGTACGTGCCGGCGACGGTGATCCCGCCGCCGCTGCCGCTGTCGCCCCTGTCGCTGCTGCCGCCGCCGGTGGCGGCGCTGCAGCCGCTGAGCGCGAGGGCCGCGGCGGCGATGAGGGCCAGTGCCGCGCGCCGCGGCCTACCTGAGGCAAGGGGTCTGGTCATTGACGTTTCCCGCCTTCCGGGGGTGCTTGTGGGGGGGAAGGGAGGTCAGCCGGCCGGCGGCTCACCTCAGGTGTCCGCGGCCGTGTCGGGCGGTGAGCTGGTCACCGAGGATCCCGATGTTGATGATCAACAGCGACAGCGCGACGCCGGGCAGGGTCGAGATCCACCAGGCGCTTTCGAGGTACTGCTTTCCGTTCGCGATGGTCTGGCCCCAGGAGACCGCCGAGTTGGGCAGGCCGATGCCGAGGAAGCTGAGCCCGGCTTCGGCCAGCACGACGAGAGCGAACTCCAGCGTCGCCAGGGCGACCACCGGACCGGCCGTGAGCGGCAGGATGTGCCGCAGCAGGATGGACAGCGGCCGCACGCCGAGCACCCGGGCCGCGTCGATCCAGGGCCGTTCCCGTATCGACAGGGCGACGCCGCGGGTGACCCGCGCGAACGAGATCCAGGCCGTCGCGGAGAGCGCGGTCACGACCACCAGGACGCTGCGCTCGAAGGCGCCCGCGATCACGATGGCCAGCAGGATCGCCGGGAACGCGAGCAGGATGTCGATGCCGCGGGCGAGCACGGTGTCCAGCCAGCCGCCCACGTAGCCGGCGACGACGCCGATGGCCACGCCGACGACGCAGGAGACGACGACCGTCGAGACACCGATGATCATCGAGGTGCGTGCGCCGTAGACGACCTGGGCGAGCACGTCACGGCCGAGGGCGTCGGTGCCGAGCCAGGCGATCCCGCCGGAGGCGAGCCGCGCTCCCGGGCTGAGCAGCCGGTCGTCGAGAGCGACGCGCACCGGGTTGTAGTCGATGAGCAGCGGGCCCAGCCCGCCGACCACGACGTACAGGGCGAGGACGGCGTACGGGATCCGGCCGAGCAACCGCCGGGACACGGCACGCCCCCTCCCGAGGGCGAGGGCCGTCATGCCGCACCGTCCAGCTTGATACGCGGATCGAGCTGGGAGTAGAGCAGGTCGGCGACGAGGTTGAACAGCATCACGATGCCCGCGATGAGGAAGACGGCCGCCTGCACGACCGCGTAGTCGCGGTTGGAGACCGCGTCCACGACCAGCGTCCCGAGCCCGGGCCAGGCGAAGACGTTCTCGACCACGACCGCGCCGCCCATCAGGCCGCCCATGTGCAGCCCGACGATGGTCACCACGGGGATGAGGGAGTTGCGCAGCGCGTGGCCGACCAGCACCTGCCGCTCGGTGAGGCCCTTGGAGCGGGCCGTGCGGATGTACGGCTCGCGCATCGTCTCCGCGACGCTGGTCCTGGTCAGGCGGGCCACGATGGCGGTGAACGGCAGGGCCAGCGTGAATGCCGGCAGCACCAGGTGCGCGGGCGTGCCCGCCCCGGCGCTGGGCAGCAGGCGGAAGGCCAGCGCGAAGACGAGGATCAGCATGATGCCCACCCAGAAGGTGGGGAACGACTGCAGGGCGATGGTGCCCGCGGTGACCAGCCGATCGACCGCGCCGCCAGGGCGACCGCCCGCCAGCAGCCCCAGCACGAGGCCGAGGCACACGGCGATGAGCGTGGAGGCGAGCATCAGGTCGGCGGTCGCGGGCAGGCGCTCGAACACCTCCGACATCGCCGGCCGATCGAAGCGGTAGGAGTCGCCGAAACGTAAGCGGGCGACGTCGCCGAGATAGCCGAGGTACTGGCTGAACACCGGCCGGTCGAGCCCGAGTTTCGCGGTGAGCCCGGCCACCTGCTCCCGGCTCGCGTCCGGGCCCAGCAGGATCGTCGCCGGATCGCCAGGCGCGACCCGGACGATGAGGAAGATGAGTGAGGCGGCTCCCCACATGACCAGCACGCCCACGAGCAGCCGTTTGGCGATGACCCTGATCATGCGGGCCGCCCCGCGGCGGCGGACGAGGGTAACCGGGTGGCGGGCGGCAGGCGCGCCACGTCGGGGGCGGGGTTGGTCACTGCTCTCTCCTTGGTGGGGCCACGGTCGTGCCCGGCATGAGGGGGCACTCGACGTTCTCTCTGCGGGCATCCGGCTCGGGTGTCTCCAGCAGCCGTACCAGCAGGTGGGTGGCCTGCCGGCCCATCTCCTCACGGGGAACCGCCAGGCCGGTCCACGGCGTGTCGGTGCGGCGGGCGCCGGTGGAGTCACCCAGGACCACGACGCTCAGGTCGCCCGGGACCGACATCCCGTCCCGCTGCGCGCACGCCAGGAGCTCCTCTGCCAGGAGGACCTGCTCCGCCACCACCGCGGTGATCCCGCCGTGCCGGATCTCCGCCAGGAGGCCCGCCACGTCGTCGGGGGACTCCAGCGTCCACACCGGGCCGGTGAGCCGCCTGGCCTCGCCGGCGGGCATCGCCCGCCGGAAGCCCTTCTCCCGGTCCCGGCTGGGCTGGGCGTCGCCGTCGCCGATCCGGGCGTACGCGACGCGCCTGTGCCCGAGCTCGAAGAGCCGCTCCGTGAGCTGCTGGGTCGCTCCGGCGTAGTCGGCCGCCACATAGGAGACCGGCGCTCCGGACACCTCCCGGTGTCCTACGTAGACGAACGGGAAACCGGTGTCGCGCAGCCGTTCGATCTCCTCGACGTTGGGGTCGCGCCCGAGCAGCAGCGCGCCGTCCGCGAGCGACAGCCGCGTCGCCCCGTCGCGGAACACCTGCCGCTCGCCGCCGGCGCTGGTGAACAGCAGCAGGTCGTAACCTAGCTCGGCGGCCGCCTGCTCCATGCCGAGCAGGAACGGGAAGTAGAAGTCGACGCTGGTCGTGGGGAAGACCGGCTCGAAGGTGTACACCCCGATGATCTTGTTCTGGCCGCCGGCGAGTGACCTCGCCGAGGCGTTGGCGACGTAGCCCCACTCGCGCATCGCCGCCAGCACGCGCTCCCGGGTCGTCGGGCTGATCCGGACGTCCGAGTCGCGCTCGTTCAGCACGAGCGAGACGGTGGCCTGGCTGACCCCCGCAAGGCGCGCGATGTCGGCCTGGGTCGGCCTTCGCACCGGTCCGCGACTCATCCGCGCCTCCTGCTAATGCGCCTAACGGGATGAACGCAAAGTTTGGCTCTCGCTCCTGTGAGGTGTCAATGGAGCTGGGATGAATAAATGTGGCAATCCTGGCTGGAAAAGCTAATACCTATTAGCCTCTGGACGTCTCGGGGAGATCGCCGGTACCGTCCGGATCACTCGCCGAGGGAGGTGTCATGGCCACCGTCACCGACCGCCCCGACCATCCGGTCGCCGGGCTGGTCATTCCGCTCGTCACCGCGCTCGACCGACGCGGGCGGCCCGACCCACCGGCCGTCGGGCCGCTGCTGGCCCACCTCGCGGCCGGCGGCGTCACCACGCTGATGCTGGCCGGCACCAACGGCGAGGGTCCGCTGCTGACCCCGGACGACGTCCGGGCGTACGCGGCGGAGGTGTCGGCCATGTGGCGCGATCTGGTCGGAGCGTCCGCCCGGATCATGGTCGGCGCGACAGGCGCGGGCACCCGCGAGACCCTGCAGCGCATGGAGTGCCTCGCCGGCCTCGACCTGGACGCCGTGGTGGTGCTCGCGCCGACCTACTTCCGGCACACCGAACGCGAACTGCACGCGCACTTCCGCGACGCCGCCCGCCACGGCCGGCCCGTGGTGATCTACAACAGCCCCGGGTACACCGGGAACCCCATCCCCGTGTCCGTGGTGCGCCGCCTGCTCGACGAGCCGGCCGTCGTCGGCTTGAAGGACAGCTCGGGCGACGCCGACCTGTTCGGGCAGTTCTGCGCCCTGACCCGGGAACGGCCCGGCTTCCAGGTGGCCCAGGGCGCGGAACGGCAGCTCGCCGACGGGCTGCGCCTGGGAGCCGCCGGGCTGGTGCCCGGCGTGGGCATGCTCGCCCCGGCTCTCTGCGCCGACCTGTTCAGGGCTTCCCGCGACGGAGACCACGCCACCGCGGCGGCACTGCAGCACGACGTGAACCGGCTGGCCGCGCTCTTCGGCATCCGGCCGGGAGTCAGCGGCGTGGTCGTGATGAAGACCGCCCTCCACCTGCTGGGGCTCTGCCCGCCGCACGCGGCGGCGCCGTTCCTGTCCCTCGACGACACCGAGCTCGCCGCGCTGCGTACCGCGCTGGCCCCCTTGCACGACCTCGTACGGCCGGCCGCGCTGCCGGCAGCACGTCCATCCCAGTGAACCGGCCCTCGCCCCCCAGGAGAGTCGCATGACCATGCCCATCAGCCGGCGGACGTTCGCTTTAGGGCTCGCCGCAGGCGCCGCCGCGACCGCCTTCCCCTCCCCCGCGGCGGCCTCCCCCACGGCGGCCTCTGCTGCAGCAGCCGCGCCGTTCTTCGCGGAGACCACCTTGTGGGACACCAACGTGGATCCGCTGGCCAGCTACCACGTGTACGGCCTGGCCGTCCTGCCCGACGACACGATCCTGGCCTGCACCGAGGGCCGGCACGAGAACTGCGACGCCGGACCGCACGACCTGCTCGTCCGCCGCAGCACCGACAAGGGCCAGACCTGGAGCCCGTCCCAGGCGGTGGCGCTCGCCGATGACGGCCAGTGCTGGTCCAATCCCACCTTCGTGGTGGACCGGGTGACGGGCGAGGTCTTCCTGTTCCACGGGCTCTGCGTGCGGCTGCCGGAGAACACCAGCTGCTCCGCCGACTCCAGCACCTTCTACGTCATCTCCAGCACGGACGGCGGCGCCACCTGGAGCGAGCGGCGCGAGCTGACCAGCCTCTTCGACCACTTCCCGTACAACTGGGCGATGCACGGTCCGGGGCCGGGTCACGGCGTCCAGCTCGACTCGGGCCGGCTGCTCCTGACCGTCTCGCACCGGACCGTCATCACCGGCGTCCCCACCGCCGACCGCCACTACGGCGTCTCGACCGTCTACAGCGACGACCACGGCCGCACCTGGCAGGCCGGCGGCGAGGTGCCGATGGGCGAGAGCTACCCCGTCGTCGGGGAGGCCCGGCTGGTGCAGCGCGCGGACGGCACGGTGGTGATGAACAGCCGGCCCGGTTCGGGCAACGACTGGCCCAGGGACATCGCGGTCAGCGACGACGGCGGCCTGACGTGGTCGCCACCCAGGATGGATTTCAGCCCCGGCCTCTTCAACGGCGTCGACAGCAGCCTCGTCCGCTACACCGGCGGGCCGGGCAGCCAGGACGTCAACCGCGTGCTGTTCAGCCGGCCGGACGCGCCGATGCGCTGGAACATGACCGTCGCGGTGAGCTACGACGAAGGCTACTCCTTCCGGTACAGCCGGTCGGTCAATCCGGGCCGGGGGTACTACTCGGACCTGGCGTCCCTGTCCGACGGCACGATCGTGCTCCTGTACGGCTGCGACGGCGACCTCGACGGCACCCCGCGGCGCGTGGCCGCCGCCCGCTTCAACCTGGAGTGGCTGACGCGGGGCCGCGACAGCCTGGCCACCGGCCCCAGCCTGACCGAGAGCACGCACGACCTGGGTGTCCCGGCAGTGCGCGCCCGCCGATCAGGCGGACGGGTGTCGGTGGTGCTCGAGGCCACCGCGCGCGGCGGTGCCCGCGCGGTCTTCTTGCCCGCTGCGACCGGCGACTACATCGAGTATCCCTTCACCGTCGCCCAGGACGGTACGCACGAATTGTGGCTGCGCTACTACCGGTCAGCGGGCGGGGGTCTCATGACGGTGACCGTGGACGGGAAGAAGCCACGCACGTCCACGGTGGACCTGACGGCCTTCCGCGGCGACGGCTACGACGTCGCGCTGCTGGGCCGGATGTCGTTGCGGCCCGGCCAGCACACCATCCGCTTCACGCTGGCCGGCCCGGGGCGGGGCGGCGGGACGACCCTCTCGCTCGACCAGCTGAGCCTCGTCCAGGCGTCCGCCTCACCGGACGTCCGCGACGAGGTCACCGTCGACAACGGCGGGCTCGGCTTCGACGTCACCGGCACCTGGCCGAGCGGCAGAAGCATCCCCGGGTACTACGGGTTCAACTACGTGACGCACGCCAAGGGCACCGGCGCGAACGTGGCGCGGTGGCGGCCCGCGCTCCCGGGCGACGACCGCTACGAGGTGCTCGTCTCCTGGACGGCCGACCCCAACCGGGCGACCAACGCCAAGTACGTCGTCCACCACGCCGCAGGCACGACCTCGGTGACCGTCAACCAGCGCAACCGCGGCGTGCCGGACCCCCGCACCGGCGAATGGACGTCCTTGGGCACCTTCTCCTTCAAGGCCGGCCTCGCCGGATACGTCGAGCTCAGCGACGCGGCCGACGGCTACGTCATCGCCGACGCCGTACGGTTCCGGCGGCAGGCACCCCTGTGACGGCCGTCCCGAGCCCGGCCGCCCCGGTGGTCCTGCGCCCGCTCTCCACCAACCAGGTGACCGGCGGGTTCTGGGCCCGCCGGCTGGAGGCCAACCGGGCCGCGATCCCGCTCGGACACGAACGCCTCGTCGAGGCGGGCCACATCGGCAACCTCCGGATCGCCGCGGGCGAGACCACGGGCGCCGCCCAGGGAGCGAGCTTCCGCGACTCCGATGTCTACAAATGGCTGGAGGCGGTCGCCTGGGAGCACGCGCGCCGCCCCGACGAAGCGCTGCTGGACCACCTGCGCTCCCTCGGCCGGACGATCGCGGCGGCGCAGTGCGACGACGGCTACCTCAACTCCGCCATCCAGCTCCGCGGCGAGGAACGGTACGAGCGGCTGTGGTCGAGCCACGAGCACTACTGCGCCGGCCACCTGTTCCAGGCCGCCGTGGCCGCCGCCCGGGCGACCGGCCAGACACACCTGCTCGAGGTCGCCACCCGGCTGGCGGACCACCTCGCCGACACGTTCGGCCCCGACCAGCGCGGTGCCGAAAGCGCCCGGGTCCGGCGCGGTGAGCTGGACGGCCACCCAGTCGTGGAGATGGCACTCGTCGAGCTGTACCGGCAGACGGGAGTGCGGCGCTACCTGGACCTGGCCCGTCACTTCGTCGAAGCCCGTGGCCACGGCCGCGCCACCAAACCGGGCTTCGACCCCTCGCACTACGGCGACCCCGCCCACTACTCCGACCGGCTGCCCGTACGGGAGACGGCGGCGCCGGAGGGGCACGCCGTGCGCGCCGTCTACTTCGCCGCGGGCGCCACCGACGTCGCCATCGAGACCGGCGACGCCGAGCTGCTGGCCGCGGTGCGCCGCCAGTACGACACGATGCGCCGCCAGAAGCAGCACGTCACCGGCGCGGTCGGCTCGCGGTGGGACGGCGAGGCGTTCGGCGAGGCGTACGAGTTGCCGCCCGATCGCGCGTACGCGGAGACCTGCGCCGCGATCGGGACGATGCAGTGGGCGTGGCGGCTGCTGCTGGCCACCGGCGAATCCGCCTATGCCGACCAGATCGAGCTGCTGCTGTACAACGCACTCCTGCCCGCGGTGTCGCTGGCCGGAGCGGACTACTTCTACGTCAACACGCTGCACCGGCGGACCGGCGCACGGGGCGACGTGCAGCGGTCGCCGGCCCACGGCCGCCGTCCGTGGTTCAACTGCGCGTGCTGCCCGCCCAACGTGATGCGTACGCTGGCCGGCCTCCCCGCGTACCTGGCCACCGGCACGGAGGACGGGCTCCAGGTGCACCTGTACGCCCGGAGCACGCTGACCTCCGGTGGATTCACCGTGGACGTCGAGACCGAGTACCCGTGGGACGGCCTGGTCACGGTGACCGTGCGAGAGGCGCCCCGGCGGGAGGTGGAGCTGGCGCTGCGCGTACCCGACTGGGCCGAAGGCGCCACCGTGGACGGCAAGCCGGTGGCGCCCGGCGGCTACGCCCGCGTCCGGCGGGTGTTCCAGGCCGGCGAGCGGGTGGTGCTGCGGATGCCCATGCCCGCCCGGCTCCTGGTGGCCGACGACCGCGTGGACGCCGCGCGCGGGTGCGTCGCCGTCGCCCGCGGGCCGCTGGTGTACGCGATCGAAGGGCCCGACCAGCCGTCCGGCGTCGTGCTGGAGGACCTCCGCATCGACCCCGCCACGCCGCCGCGCCCCGAACACCGGCCGGACCTGCTCGACGGCGTGACCGTGCTCCGGGCCGGTGGCGCGCTCGCGACGGGACCCGCCGAGTCCCCCTACCGGCCCTACGGGCAGCCGGTCCCGCCGCCGCGGCCCACGGACCTCACGCTGATCCCCTACTACGCCTGGGCCAACCGCGGCCCGCACGCCATGCGCGTGTGGATACCCACGCAAAGGAACACATGACGAACTACGCCCACGTTCAGGCCTCGCTCGCCCGTGGGTGGAACACCTGGGACACGCGGAGCGTGCTCACCCAGGTGCTCCTCCCCGACGCGCTGGGCCTCTCCCTCGGCCTGAAGGAGTACTACCGGGGCACATCACTGCGTACGGCGCAGATCGGCCGCCGCACCGAGGGCGCGGAGAGCGTCACCCTGGGCCGGCACGCCTACGACGGCGGCTACACCGAGACGACCGTGACGTGGGCGGGCATCACCATCCGGGTGCAGACCGCGCACGCGGGCGACGACCTGGTCGTGCTGGTGACGCCCACCGCCAACCAGCGGAAGAGCGCGCTGCTGACCGCCGGCGTGGCCTACCTGTGGAACCGGCCCGGCTCCGTCACCCGCGCGGGCGACCGGATCACCGCCGCAGGACCCGGCGGAACCGTCCAGGTCTTCTGCACGGCACCGCACGTCGACGACCCCTACGCCGATGTCGACGGGCCGTACCTGGCGATGGAGCTGACCGGCGCCGTCGGGATCAGCACCGGCCGCTCCCGCGACCTGGCGGAAATCGCGCGGATCATCGCCCGCGCCTCCGCCGAGATCGGGGCGGCCGGTACCGATCCCCTGGCGCAGCACCGCGAGATCGTCAGGGACGCCATCTCCTGGAACACGATCTACGAGCCGTCGCGCTCCCGCGTGGTCACGACCGTCAGCCGGCTCTGGAACGTCGGCAAGCGCGGCGGCTACGCCCTGTTCTGCTGGGACGCGTTCTTCAACGCGCTGCTGGCGGCGGTGTCGAGCAAGGAGCTCGCCTACGTCAACACCGTCGAGATGCTCCGGGCGCTGACGCCGGAGGGCTTCGTCCCGAACGTCGAGCAGGGCACCGGCCGCAAGACCTACGACGGGTCCCAGCCGCCGGTGGGCTCGCTGGTGACCCGGGAGCTCTACCGCAGGTTCGGCGACCGGTGGTTCCTGGAGGAGACCTTCGAGCCGCTGCTGTCCTGGAACCGGTGGTGGTGGCGGGTGCGCAGGGACGGCGACCTGCTGTGCGCGGGTTCGACGTACTTCGACCCCGAGTTCCCCTCGCCGCAGGACGTCCCCCGCATCCACCAGCACTTCGGCGCGACCTGCGAGACCGGCTGGGACAACCACCCCGTCTTCGAGGACGTGCCCTTCGACCAGGGCAAGAGCCTGCTCGCCGCCCACGACGTGGGGCTGAACAGCCTGTACGCGGCCGACTGCGAGGCGCTCGCCGGCATCGCCGACGTCCTCGGCGACCGTGCGGCCGCGGCGGAGCTGCGCGAACGGCACGCGGCCGTCGTCGCGGCGATGGAGTCCCTGTGGGACGAGCCGAGCGGCGTCTACCGCAGCAGGCGCACCGACACCGGGCTGCCGACCGAGCGGCTGTCCACCATGAGCTTCTACCCCCTGCTGGCCGGTGTCGGCGCGGGGGAACGGACGCGGCGCATGGTGCCCGGCCGTCTGATGACCGACGACGGCTTCGGCGGCGCATGGGTGCTGCCGACCTCACCGCGCGGCGAGCCCGTCGACATCGGCGAAGGCAGCTACTGGGCGGGCCGGGCGTGGCCGCCGGTGAACTTCCTCGTCTACCTGGGGCTGCTGCGCGCGGGCGAGCGCGAAGCGGCCGCGTGGCTCGCCGACGGCAGCTCCCGGCTGGTGCTGAAGGAATGGAACGAGCACCGCCACGTGCACGAGAACTACTCCAGCGTCCACGGCGGCGCGTGCGACAAGCCGAACAGCGAGCCGTTCCAGACCTGGGGCGCGCTGCTGAGTCTCATCGTCCTCATGGAACGCGGCGAGGTCGACTTCTTCGAGAAAGGTGACGCATGACGGGTGCCGAGGCCGATGTGCTGGTGGTCGGTGGCGGGATGGGCGGGGTCGCGGCGGCGCTGGCGGCGCTGCGGCGGGGCCGTACCGTCGTGCTCACCGAGGAGAGCGACTGGCTGGGCGGGCAGCTCACCAGTCAGGGCGTGCCGCCGGACGAGCATCCGTGGATCGAGCAGTTCGGCGCGACCCGCTCCTACCGCAGGCTGCGGGAGGCCATCCGCGATCACTACCGGGCCTGGTACCCGCTGACCAGGGAGTCACGGGAGGCGCCCGATCTCAACCCGGGGCGCGGCACGGTCAGCAGGCTCTGCTGCGAGCCGCGGGTGGCCGCCGCGGTGCTGGCCGCCATGGTCGGCCCTTACCTCGCGGCCGGGCGGCTGACGATCCGCTACCTGCACCGGCCGGTGGCCGCCGACGTGGACGGCGACCGGGTGACCGGAGTGAGCTTCGCGGGGCCGGACGGAGAGCTGTTCCATGTCCGGGCGCCGTACGTGCTCGACGCCACCGAGCTGGGCGACCTGCTGCCGCTGGCCGGGATCGAGCACGTCACCGGCTTCGAGCCGGCCTCGGAGACCGGCGAGCCCAGCGCCCCCGCGCAGGCCCAGCCGGCGAACATGCAGGCGTTCTCCTGGATCTTCGCCGTCGAGCACCGCGACGGTGAGGACCACACCATCGACCGGCCCAAGGAGTACGCCTTCTGGCGGGACTACCGGCCGCCGTTCTGGCCGGACCGGCTGCTCAGCCTCGTGGCGCCCGACCCGCGCACGCTGGAGCCGAAGCCGCGCACGTTCGTGCCGCACGCCTCCTCGGGGCCGGTCGTCGCCGACCAGAGCCTCGACCCCGGGGACAAGGACCTGTGGGTGTTCCGGCGCGTCCTGTGCCGGGAGGTGTTCGAGCCCGGCTTCGCGGCCAGCGACGTCGTCATCGTCAACTGGCCGCAGATCGACTACCTCCCCGGCCCGCTGATCGGGGTCTCCGACGACGAGCGGGCCCTGCACCTCCAGGGCGCCAGGGAGCAGGCGCTCAGCATGCTGTACTGGCTGCAGACCGAGGCGCCCCGGCCCGACGGCGGCACCGGCTGGCCGGGGCTGCGGCTGCGCCCCGACGTCATGGGCACCGCCGACGGCCTGGCCAAGAGCCCCTACATCCGCGAGTCGCGGCGCATCCGCGCCCGCCGCACGGTCGTGGAGCAGGACCTGTCGCTGGCGGTGCGCGGCGAGCACGGCGCGCTCTCCTACCACGACACCGTGGGCGTCGGGATGTACCGCATCGACCTGCACCCCTCCACCGGCGGCGACAACTACATCGACGTGGCGAGCTGCCCGTTCCAGATCCCGCTGGGCGCGCTGCTGCCCGTGCGCATGCGCAACGTGCTGGCCGCCGGGAAGAACCTCGGCACCACGCACATCACCAACGGCTGCTACCGCCTGCACCCGGTGGAGTGGAACACCGGCGAGGCGGCCGGCGCCCTGGCGGCGCACTGCCTGCGGTACGGGCTCGAGCCGGCGCAGGTGCACGAGGACGCCGACGCGCTCGAACGGTTCCAGGCCGAGCTGGTCGCCGACGGGTTCGAGCTGGCCTGGCCCCAGGTGCGGGGGTACTGACCCCCGCACCTGGAACGTTCAGCGCAGGGTTGCGGTGAAGGTGCGGCCGTGGGAGTGGCGGGTCGTGGCCTGGATCAGGGTGCCGCCCGGCACGCGCCGTACCGTCACCCCTTCGTCGGCCGTGTCGAGGCGGAGAGCCGCGCCGTGCAGGACGACGCTGACGCGGTCGCGTCGCATCGTGGGGTCGGACAGGGCGACGGTCGTGCGCTCGCCGTACCGGACGATGACCGAGGCGGGGCCGTCGACGAGCAGGCGCTCCACCGGGCGGGGGCCGTCGGCGAAGACGTTGGCGGCGACGATACCGAGGGTCCTGTGCTTGATCGCCTGCACATGCCGGTCGTTGGCCAGCACGGTGAGCGGGCCGTGCGTGTAGGCGCGCAGGCGGGCCTCGGTCGCGTTCGGGACCAGGGCGTAGGCGAGGGCGGTGAGGTGGCCGGTGGCGGGGTGGTTGATCGAGGCGGTGAAGACGTTCTTGGTCACGCCGGCGGCGGGGTTGGACGTGCGCACCACCTGGCGGCTGCGGGTCACCGTCTCGAGCCCGGCCGTGACGGGCTGCCGGGTGAGGAAGGCGTAGCCGATCGCGGTACGGCGGGTGCCGTTGGCGTAGCGCAGCCAGCGCGGCGGCGTGGTGCCGCCCGCCTGCCAGGCCCCGCCGTCCCAGCTCTCGCCGGTGAGCGCGACCGCGTCGCCCGGAGCGGCGATGCGGCTGTCCACGGTGGTCACCGCGTCGCGGCCGCCCTGGCCGGAGACGTTCGCGGCCAGCACCACGATCTCGTCGTCGAGCATGAACCAGGACTTGGTCGCGCGGGCGTCGCGGTAGACGACGAAGTCGTCGGGCAGGATGCCCGCCTGCTTGGCGGTGTAGGCGGCGTCGTCGGACTGGACCATGCCGGCCGCGCCGTACGCGCCGAGCGTCGCGCCGCCGGAGAAGGCGTTCCCGGCGCGGGGGAAGTACACGTAGGTGTTCTGGGACTCCGAGGAGGAGGTGAAGTTGAGCGGGTGTCCCGGGTTCTCGTACCAGAGGCGGCCGTACAGCTCGGGCACCGTACGCCGCTCCTCCACCGGCGCGGTGATCCCGGCCAGCCGGTACGGCGAGACGGCCGTGTAGTAGTCGACGCCGAAGACCTCCCGCTGGTCCTCGCCCGCGAGGTAGAGGTAGTACGCGCCGTCGCCCTGGAACCAGGGCATGAGGTTCTCGCCGCTCATGTACTCGTACTTGCTGATCCGGTCGGAGCTGCGCGCCAGGGCGAAGGCGTAGCCGGGGCGCCGGTGGACGGTCCGGTCCATGGCGTTGAACGCCACGCAGCGCTCCGACGGATTCAGGTCGGCGGCCGGGATGGCGGAGTCGGCGCGGATGGCCGCGTAGCGGGCGACGCTGACCGGGGAGACGAAGGAGGAGGTGTCGGCGGCCGGCAGGAACTTGACGTACTTCTTCAGGGCCAGAGCGCCGGCGCCCTCGACGTGGTCGGCCAGGTCGGCGACGGCCTCCACGATCACCCCGACGTCGGCGTAGCCGGTGGTGGTGCGCGAGACCGCCCGCCCCTTGACGATCTCCATCATCCACCCCTCGAAGATCAGCGGGGCGAAGCCGTCGGCGACCCAGCGGTACACCACGCCGGCCAGGTCCTCGGAGGTGCCGCCGCTCGTGGCGCCCTCGAGGGTCTTGAGGGTCTGTACGACGCGGGTGAGCAGGGCCTTCCCGTACGAGCCCGTGTAGGCGACCGAGTGGTGCTGGATGAAGGAGCCGTCGCGGTAGTAGCCGTCGGTGTTGCCGTGCTGGAGGTTGTAGGGGTCGATCGTGGCGAAGACGGTGGCCTGGTCGGAGATGGCCTTGCCGACGCGGGCGTCGTCACCGGTGAGCGCGCCCTGCACGATCCGGTTGGCGGTGATGTCGGCCAGGTTCGCCCCGGTGTGGAAGCGCGAGTCGAGGTCGACGTCGCCGTCCTTGCCGCTGCGCAGGTAGGCGTCCATCGAGGCGATGTACGTCGCCGTCAGGTCGGGCCGCTCGTCCCGCACCCGTTCGGCCAGCAGGGCCAGCGTCCTGCTCACGTGGGTGGGGATGCCGATCTCCCAGTTGTGCCAGTTGCCGTAGTAGCCCGCCGCCTGGTCGCCGAAGTAGCGCTCGTGCAGCCACACCAGACCGTCGATGACCCGCCGCTGGGCGGCGGCGTCGCCCTCCAGCGCGCCGCCCGGTGTGCGGGTCGCGAGCGCGATCTCGTACAGGTACTGGTAGGCCAGCCGGAGGTTGACGTCGTCGGTGCCGAGCTTCAGGCCGGAGAACAGCTCGCCGTCGCCCGCCTTGTCCATGGCGGCCAGCCGCTGCCTGGCGGCGCCGAGGATCGCCGCGAGCTTGGCGGCGACCTCGGGCCGGGCGTTGACGTCGGGGGTCCCCGCTAACATCGCCACGGTGTTGGCGATCAGCCGCGCGTGATCGATCCCCGCCGCGGCACGTACGGGGCCGGCCGCGGCGAGCAGGCCGGCGGCGGGGATCAAGGAGAGAACCTGGCGACGGGACATGTGCGGCACGGCGAACTCCAGGCCGTTGGGGGGATATGCCGGGCTCACCCTACATGATCCATTTTTGTCGGCCTAGAAAGCGCGCGCGTGGTCAGTTCTTGAGGACCTCCACCCAGTAGCGGCCGTCGCCGTCACGGTGGGCGCCGTGGATGTCGGTGGCCAGGTCGGGGAAGGCCCGGTCGAAGTCCTCCAGGGCCCGCAGGTAGGTCATCAGCGCGCCGTCGTGCGGGCCGGTCGCCTCGCCGGGCATCAGCATGGGGATGCCGGGCGGGGTGACCACCACCGTGGCCGCGGCGACCCGGCCCGGCAGCCCGGCCAGCGGAACGCGCTCGGTGCGGGCCCGGATCATGGCCTGGTAGCAGTCGGCGGGGGTCGACACCGGCTCGGGCAGCGTGGTGAAGACCTGGTCGAGCAGCTTCCCGACCTCGGAGTCACGCAGTCGCTCGTGGGCCAGCGTGCAGAACTTCTGCAACGAGATCGCGGGCGGCCCGAAGCCGGGCAGCACCTCCGCCAGCGGCAGGTCGTCGTCGTAGGCGTTCTTGAAGTCGGTGAGCGCGTCGATCAGCGTGCCCCACTTGCCCTTGGTGATCCCCATGGAGAACAGCACCAGCAACGTGTGGTCGCCGGTCTTCTCCACCACGATGCCGCGCCGCTCCAGGTAGGCGGCCACGACGCGGGCCGGGATGCCCCAGTCGAGCGTGCCCGTGGCGGCGTCGGCGCCCGGACAGGTGATCGTCACCTTGACCGGGTCGAGCAGGCAGTAGCCCTCGGACATCCCGTCGAACCCGTGCCACGCGGCCCCCGCCTCCAGCGTCCAGCACCGGGGCTCGGCGGACAGCAGCGCCGGGTCGGCGTCGGCGAACGAGACGGTCTGGCCGGTGCGCGGGTCGGTGACCGCAGGAGGCTGCCAGACGCCGAAGAACCAGCCGGGCCGCCGGCCGTCCTCGCCGATGCGGGCGGCCAGACGCACCATCGCCTGCCGGAACCTGACCGCCTCGACGATCGCCTCCCCGGTGAGGAACGGCCCCGACGGGCCGTCCATCATCGCCGCCGCGACGTCCAGCGAGGCGATCATCGGGTAGAGCGGCGACGTGGAGGCGTGCATGAGATAGGTCTCGTTGAACGCGTCGTAGTCGACCGGCGCCCGCTCCGCGGGGCGGACGTGCAGCATCGCCGCCTGCGACAGCGCGGCCAGCAGCTTGTGCGTCGACTGGGTGGCGAACACGGTGGGGCGATCGGGGCCGGGCAGCGTGCTCTCGTCGATCGCCATGCCGTACCGGCCGGCGTAGAGCGGGTGGAACCGGGCGTAGGCGAACCACGCCTCGTCGAAGTGCAGCCGCGGCACGCTGGCGCCCAGCAGCTCGCCGACCCGCACCGCGTCGTAGCACACCCCGTCGTAGGTGGAATTCGTGATCACCGCGTACGACGGCCCGCCCGTCGCGAGCAGATGACCGGCCACCCGCTCACGGACCGCCTCCACCTCCAGCGCGACCGGCGGGACCGGGCCCGCCAGCCCGAGCCCGTTGCGCTCGGGCACGAGGTAGACCGGGCGGGCGCCGCTGATGGCCAGCGCGTGCTGGACCGACTTGTGGCAGTTGCGGTCCACCAGCACGGTGTCGTCACGGGCGATCGCGTGGTGGCCGACGATGCGGTTGGCGGTGGAGTTGCCGTTGACCACGAAGAACGTGCGGTCGGCGCCGAAGACCCGGGCGGCGTTGCGCTCGGCCTCCCCGATCGGGCCGGTGTGGTCGAGCGGCGATCCGAGCTCGGTGACGGAGATGGACAGGTCGGTGCGCAGCAGGCGTTCGCCGTAGAAGTCGAAGAACGCCCGCCCCACCGGCGACTTGAGGAACGCCACGCCTCCGGCGTGCGCCGGCGTGTGCCAGGAGTAGCGGTGGTGGTCCTCAAGGCGCCGCAGCGCGCCGAAGAACGGCGGGAGGATCTTCTCGGCGTACTGGTCGGCCGCGTAGGCGATGCGCCCGGCGATGAAGCGCGGGGTGTCCTCCAGCGGGAAGACGTAGCCCTGGATGACCTCGTACACCCAGAGCGGAAGCTCCTGCTCCTGGGTCATCAGGAAGACGGGCAGGCCGCGGAACCGCCTGGCCACCGCGCCCAGCAGCTTCTCGGCCCCCGGCGCCTCCCACGCCGCCAGCACCGCCGTCAGCGACGCGTCCGACCCGATCACCGCCAGGGCGTCCTCGGCCCGATGGGTCCAGCGCACCTGGAGCCCGAGCTCGTCCATCGCCGCGCACACGCGGCGGAGCTGCTCGGCGAGCGCCGAATCGGCGTCGGGGCGTTCGGTGACGGCGGCCAGAACCGTTCGTTCCATGCGGCACTCCATGATCGGGGGAAGGGACGGGTGGTCCTATCGCGATCGTAACGGTGTGCGGCCGAATGGCAACCTTCTGTAATTTCAGCGAGCCGCGGCTCTCGAACGCGCCGCGAACTCGCTCAGGAACGGACTGTCCTCGGGTGCGCTCCTGCGGGCATGATCCCCTGGGGACCTTCGGCAGCCATGAGATCACCCTTCGGAGGCGGCCCGCCGTGACTGGACCGCGCGGACGCGCTCGACGTCGAGCTTGGTCGACCGGTCGAAGCGGTAGATGCCGTTCTCCTCCTGGAACACGTCGGTCAGCTGCGTGTAGCAGTACCCGAACATGTCCTGGTCGTCCAGCAGCGCCTCGGTCAGGCCGGCGAAGCGGGCGTGGAACTCCTCCTCGCTCCGTACGCGCTGGCCGTAGCCCCAGGAGCTCTCCCGGTCCGCGTCCTGGTCGGTCCCGGCGAGCTCGGGGTTCCACCAGATGCCGCCGTACTCGCTGACGAAGTACGGCTGGCCGCGGTAGGGGACGGAGATGGGCCGCCCGGCCGCGTCGTTGACGAAGGGCTCGTCCTTGCCCAGCCCGCTCAGCTGACCGGCGAACGCGCTGGGCTCCTGCTCATAGTTGTGCGAGTCGAAGACATCCGTCTCCGGCACGCGGTGGCTGTAACCGGAGGCGTCGATCACCGGGCGGGTGGGGTCGGCGAGCTTCGTGGCCAGGAACATGCCGCGGGTGACGTCGTCGAGCTGGGTGACGTGGTCGTGGATCACCTGGGTGGTCTCGTTGAGCGGGCACCAGCCGACGATCGACGGGTGCGAGACGTCCCGTTCCAGGACCTCCAGCCACTGCGTGATGAAGGAGGCGGTCGGCTGCTGCTCGTGCCCGGCGAAGGCGCCCCAGTCGCCGAACTCGCCCCACACCAGGTAGCCCAGCCGGTCGGCGTGGTAGAGGAAGCGCTCCTCGAACACCTTCTGGTGCAGGCGCGCGCCGTTGAAGCCCGCGGCCAGCGACAGCTCGATGTCGCGCGCCAGCGCGGTGTCGGTGGGCGCCGTCATGAGGCCGTCCGGGTAGTAGCCCTGGTCCAGGACGAGCCGCTGGAAGACCGGGCGGCCGTTGATGAGCACGCGCTTGCCGTCGATCGCGATCGAGCGCAGCCCGGCGTAGCTGTCCACGGCGTCCGCGACGGCGCCCTCGGCGTCGAGCAGCTCCACCTTGACGTCATAGAGGAAGCCGTCGCCCGCCTCCCACAGGCGTACCCGGTCGGACGGCAGCTCCAGGCGTACGGACGGGGCCAGGTCCGCATCGGCGCGGGCGCTCGCGGTGGCGACGACACCGTCACCGTCGGAGACCGTGACGCGGACCGAGCTGCCGGGACGGTTGCCGGACAGGGGGACGACGACGGTGAAGGAGGAGGTCGCGACATCAGGCGTGATCCGCGGGCGGCGCAGGTGCACGTCGGGGACGGGCTCCAGCCACACCGACTGCCAGATCCCCGTCGTACGGGTGTAGAGGCACTCGTAGTTCTGGTACTTGGTGGACTGCTTGCCCCGCGCCTGAGGCCCCTGCCTGGGGTCGCGGGCCCGTACCACGATCGTGGCGTCCTCACCCGGGCGCGCCACGGCTGACAGGTCGGCCGTGAACGGGGAGAAGCCGCCGCGGTGGCGGGCCACCTCGACGCCGTTCACCCACACCGTGGCGTCGTGGTCGACGGCGCCGAAGTGCAGCAGCGTCCGGCGGCCCGCCCACGCGGCCGGGATCGTCACCGTGCGGCGGTACCACACCGCCGCCATGAAGTCGGTGTGCGCGAGGCCGGACAGCTCCGACTCCGGCGCGAAGGGCACGGTGATCGTCCCGGAGAGCTCGCGTTCGCGCAGGCCACGCTCCAGGCCGGAGTCGCCGGCGTCGATCTCGAACTGCCACGGCCCGTTGAGGGTGAGCCAGTCCTGGCGGACCATCTGGGGGCGGGGATATTCCGCACGGGGGACGTCGTGGGGAGCGGAACGCGGCATCGGACACCCTTCAGATATGTGCAAGTCAAGACCTTTTGCTACGTAGCAGAGTGTGCCACACTCCCTCCAATCGGAGTCAACATCCGGCTACCCCGCGTTGTGAGGGCAGGCCGGACCCTCTGCGAGGAACCACGTATGAGCAAGTGGCCCACTTCCCCCCTCTCCCGCCGCAGGGCGTTGCAGGCCGCGGCGGTGTCCGCCCTGCTGGCCGGCTGCGGTACGGGACCCGCCAGGCGAAGTACGCAGGAGATCGAGTTCTGGCATCTCCTCACCGGCGGCGACGGCGAACGCATGAACGAGATCGTGACCAAGGCCGACGCGGACATGCCCCAGGCCCGCATCAAGCAGGTCGTCCTGGCGTGGGGCGCCCCCTACTACACCAAGCTCGCGATGTCGGCGGCGGGCGGCCGCGCCCCCGATCTCGGCATCGTTCACATGTCGCGCCTGGCCGGGTACGCCCCGGGCGGCCTGCTCGACCCGTGGGACCTTGACCGGCTCGCCCGCTACGGCGTCGACCGGTCGACGTTCACGGCCCCGGCGTGGAAGAGCTCGATCGTGAACGGCAAGGTCTACGCCCTGGCCCTCGACTCGCACACGTTCGTCGCCTTCTTCAACACCGAGCTGGCCCAGAAGGCCGGGCTGCTCGACTCCGGCGGGAAACTGCCCGAGGTCAAGAGCCTGGACGACATGAAGCGCCTCGGCACGGAGTTCAAGAAGGCCACCGGCAAGCAGTACGGTCTCGCGTACGGCTTCCTCGGCGACGGCGCCCAGCTGTGGCGGCTGTTCTGGACCTTCTACAGCCAGCACGGCGCCACGTTCGACCTGTCAGGCGACACGTTCGTCTATGACGCCGAGGCGTTCGGCGAGTCGGTCGAGACGATGCGCCGCCTGGTCGACGGCGAGGTCGCCTCCCCCAGCGCCGAGTACGCCACGGCCACCTCGGCGTTCCTCAACGGCGACGTCGGCCTGGTCTTCTCGGGCGTCTGGGAGCTCCCCCAGTTCCAGGACGCGAAGCTGCCCCTGGGCGCCATGCCGATCCCGAACCTGTTCGGCACGGGCATCGACGCGAACTGGGGTGACTCGCACACGTTCGTCCTGCCCCACCAGTCGCACCCGGACGAGGGGCGGCGCGAGCTGGCCTACGAGGCGGTCTCGAAGATCCTCAAGAACTCGTTGCCCTGGGGCAGGGCCGGGCACACGCCCGCCTACCAGCCCGTCGTCAACACCCCGGAGTTCAAGGCGCTGCGGCCGAACAGCGACTACGCGGTCACAGCGACGTACCTCCACTACGATCCGCCGTCCTCGTTCACCGGCTCAGGCTCGAACTTCATGACCCAGTTCGGCGGCGTGATCCAGAACGCGCTGATCGGCCAGACCTCGGTCAAGGACGCGATCGCCGACTTCGCCGAGCGCGTCAATGTCCTCATGTCCAAGGCGGTGAAGCGATGACCTCGGCCACTCTCGCGAAGGGCGCCGCGACCCCGGCGCTGACGACCCGGTCACGGGTGCGCAGGAGCCGGATCGGGCTCCTCTACGTGCTGCCGTTCTTCGTGTCGTTCGCGCTCTTCCTCCTCTGGCCCACGGTCTACGGGCTCTGGATGAGCCTCACCGACCGCGACCTGGCCGCCGGCGCCGAGCCCAAGATGGTCGGACTCGCCAACTACGCCGAGGCCCTCACCGACCCGATGGTGTGGACGACGTTCGGCAACACGCTGCTGTTCACCCTGCTCACCACGGTCCCGCTGGTCGTGCTGGCCCTCGTGGCGGCACTGCTGGTCAACATGGGGCTGCCGGGGCAGTGGGTCTGGCGCATGTCGTTCTTCCTGCCGTACCTGCTCGCCTCGACCGTGGTCAGCCTGTTCTGGAAGTGGCTCTACAACCCCGAGCTCGGGCTGATCAACGCCGTCCTGGGCGCCTTCGGGGCCGAGGGCCAGAAGTGGCTGCAGGACCCGGACCTCGCCATGCCGGCCATCGCGGTCACCACCACGTGGTGGACGCTCGGGTTCAACTTCCTCCTCTATCTGGCCGCGCTGCAGAACATCCCCGGCACGGTCTACGAGGCCGCCTCGATCGACGGGGCGGGCAAGTGGCGGCAGCTGTTCTCGATCACGCTGCCCCTGCTGCGGAACACCACCGTGCTCATCCTCGTCCTGCAGATCCTGGCCTCGCTCAAGGTGTTCGACCAGATCTACCAGATGACGGCCGGCGGCCCGGACGACTCCACCCGCTCGATCCTCATGTACGTCTTCGACAGCGGCTTCACGGGTTACCGGCTCGGCTACGCCTCGGCGATCTCGTACGTCTTCTTCGCCATCATCCTGGTCCTGTCGCTGCTGCAGCTGAAGTTCGCCCGGAGGTCGTCATGAAGCCCGCCAGAGTCGTCGCGTTCGCGGTCCTGGCCCTGTTCAGCCTCCTCATGCTGGCGCCGTTCCTGTGGGCGCTGAACACCTCGCTCAAGTCCGAGGCGGACGCGAGCGCGTCCCCCGTCACGGTCCTGCCCGAGGGCGGGTACACCTGGGACGTCTATGCGCACATCTTCCGGACGGGCGACATCCCCACGTGGATGGTCAACAGCCTCGTCGTGGCGGCCGGCGTCACGATCCTGACGCTGGTGATCTCCACGCTGGCGGGCTACGCGTTCTCGCGGCTGGAGTTCACCGGACGCAAGCCGCTGCTGGCCCTCACGGTCGCCTCCATCATGATCCCCGGGACGATCTTCATCGTCCCCCTCTTCGACGAGATGCTCGCCTTCGACATGGTCGACACCTACTGGGGGATCATCCTTCCCCAGGTGGTCGCGCCGGTGATGGTGTTCATCCTGAAGCGGTTCTTCGACAGCATCCCCCGCGAGCTGGAGGACGCCGCGCGGGTGGACGGTGCGGGGTCGTTCCGCATCTTCCTGCGGATCGTGCTGCCGCTGTCGCGGCCGATCATCGCGGCGGTGGCGATCTTCACGTTCGTGGGCGCGTGGAACAACTTCCTGTGGCCGTACATCGTGACCAACGACCCCGATCTCATGACCCTGCCCGTCGGGCTGCAGACCGTCATGACCGGCTACGGCCTCGCCTTCGCCCAGAACATGGCGAGCGCCGTCCTGGCCGCGCTGCCCCTGATCGTCGTCTTCCTGTTCTTCCAGCGGCAGATCATCAAGGGCATCGCCACCACCGGGCTCGGCGGCCAGTGACCACCACGGCTGCTCCGTTCCTCGCCGGCACGGGCCGGGTGGAGCAGCCCGCGGGGTGATCTACCTCATGGCCTACTGCGCGATGCCGCAGCTGCCGCGCGGGCGCGACCAAGCTCTGCCTGGGCAAGGCCGGAGACATGGGCTTCGACCGCGACGGCGGTCTCGGCCCGCTGGAGGTCGTCGAGGAGCGGATGTTCTTCCCGATCGGGGACGACCTTCCCTTCGCTCTGGCCACGATGCTCCTGGACGTCATGGGCACCAGCGGCGCCGCGCTGAACAGGGCGCTGAGCGTCCACCCCGACATCGGCTCGCTCCTGATCACGGGCGCGTGCCCGGTCGGCGTCGGACTCCTGGCCATGGCCCGCCTGAGCCTGGGTGCGGACGTGCCGATCCACATCAGCGACGTCTCCGCATGGCGGCCGTCCTCCGCCGAGTCGCTCGGCGGCATCCCCGTCCACGCCGGCTCCGTCGCCGGCCTGCCGCCGCGGGCTCGGAGGCGCGCACGGTCCGGGAGGCCGGCTACTTCAAGGACCGGGGCGCTCGTTCCACGAGACGTTCGACGCGCTCCCGCCTCACTGACTCGACTCGCGCACCTTCAGCTGGAAGTCCACGACGATGCGCGGCTCGCGCCCGCTGGGCTTGCCGGTGATCTGCTCGTGGAGCATCGCGACGGCGTTCCTGGCCAGCGCTTCGACGTTCTGGGCGACGGTGGTCAGCGACGGCGTCGAGTAGCGTGCCTCCTCGGCGTCGTCGTAGCCCACCAGCGCGACCTCCTGCGGCACCTGGACGCCCCGGTCGTACAGCGCCCGGAGCGCGCCGAGGGCGAGGGAGTCGTTCATCGCGAAGATCGCGTCCGGCATCGGCCGTCCGGCGTCCAGGTGCTCCTCGATCGCCCGCCGGCCGTCCTCGCGGTTCCAGCCGGCCTCGACCAGCAACTCCTCGTACGCCGTCAGCCCCGCCTCCTCCAGCCCTTCGAGAAAGCCCTGCAGCCGCGCCCGTGCCGTCTGGGCCCCGGCGGGCGCGTAGCCGAGCAGCATCAGCCGCCGCCTGCCCGTACCCGCCAGATGGCGTACCACCGCCAGGGAGGCCTCCCGGTTGGGGATGCCGACGTGCGGGACCTGGCCCTCGAGCACCTCGTCCCCCACCAGCACGATCGGATAGTCCGCGCGGCGGCGCTGCCCGTCGTCCGGCCGGAGCGACAAGGCCACCATGATCGCGCCGTCGGTCAGCTGGTTGCGGTCGCCCGTCAGCACCTTCAGCTCACGGGCCCGGTCCCCTTCCGTCAGCTCGATCAGCACCGTGTATCCGAGCGCCTCGGCCTCGCGGACCACCGGGCCCGCGAGGTCGGCGAAGTGACGTGCCCTGAAGTCGGGGACGACGAGCGCGATGAGCCCCGTACGGGCGGCCCGCAGGCTCCGGGCCGCCGCGTTGGGGACATAACCGAGCGCCGCCATGGCGTCGAGCACGCGCTGGCGCGTCTCCGGGCGGACGTACTCGTAGTTGTTGACGACATTGGAGACCGTGCGCTGGGAGACTCCGGCGGCACGGGCCACGTCATGCATGCTCACGGCCATCAGGGCGGCGCCGTACACGTCGCTGTCACGGCCTTCACTGTACTGTTCGGAGCAGCCTGAACTCATCTGGATTCCGGCTCCGGAGGGGCGGCTGCGCCTATCCTGATGCGATCGCCGGATTGCGGCGCTGGACGTACAGGCGATCGCCCTCCGGGCCGGTCCATTCCAGCCGCACGACACCGGGCACGGCGGCGTCGGCGACGCGCGACGGGTCGGCCCAGTAGCCGGAAGCGGGGTTGCGGAAGAACGTCGCCCACAGGTGGCCGCTGTGGTCCGCGAAGAAGTTGTTGTGGCCCGCGCCGACGCCCGCGGTCCACCGCTCGGAGTACGGTCCCTCGAAGTGGTCCGAGACGGCGACGACCGCGTCGTACTGGTACTGCGTGCGGCCGGGGCCGGGCGGGTCGTAGGCGTACCGCGTGCCGCCGCCGGGATCGGCCGATGTCCGGTTCCACGCGGCCTGGAGGAGGTAGTACTTGCCCCCGTGCTTGAACACGTACGCGCCTTCGAGGTACGGCTCGGGCGAGTAGGGCATCTGCTGGAATGTCGGGAGGTTGGTCGTCGGGACGATGTCCTCCATGTCGTCCCGGAACTTCGCGTACAGGTGGTTGTGCAGCACGAGCCACGCGTCGTCGCCCTCGGCGTAGAAACTGCCGTCGATGTGGTGGTAGGCGCCGGGCTCGATGAAGTTGGGGCCGCCGATGAAGGAGTCACCGAAGGGTTTGTCGGCGTTGCCCTCGACGAGCCGGTACGGGCCCTCGAGGCCGCCCTCGCTCACGAGCATGAACGAACCGACCTTCCGGGAGTGGTCGCCCATGCACGCCACGATGTACCAGGTGCCGCGGAAGTAGTGCACCTCCGGGGCCCAGGCCTGGCCCCGCTTGCCGAACCGGTCGTCGTACCAGTACTCCTGCCACGGAGCGACGACCATGCGTCCTGGCCGGTTCTCGCCGGCGAACTCGGGCGACCACACCTTGCCCTTCTCGGCGCCGGGCCGGATGCCGGTGGTGTCGACCAGCCTCCACGGCCCCCGCATGGAGTGGGACACCCACATGAAGATGCCGTCGTTCCACGGGCCGGCCGCGTTCAGCCCGGGCACCCGGGTGGTGCCCGTGGCGACGTAGACCGGGCGGCCGTCGACGACGAAGCAGTTGACGTAGGTGTCGCGCATCCAGACCCGGCCGAGCTCCTTGTCACGGGGGCGCAGCTCGAGCGGGAGGATGAAGGAGTTGTCCTTGCGCGGCCACAGGTCCTGCCGGGTGTCGGCGAGGCCGTAGGGCTCGAGCTCGGGCCAGTTCGACGGGTACCGCCGCATCGATGCCGCCTCTGTCGCCGGGGCCGCCTGCGCAGCGGTCGCGGGCAGTGCCGCCACTCCTAACAGGCCGGCCGCCCCGGTCAGCAAGGAGCGTCGGCCCATGGGAAACCCGCTATCGGAACTGGTCATCAGCACACTCTCCAACGTCGGCGCCGGCCGAACTCACTCCTGGTAGCCGGCGGCATTGCGGAGAGTCTGCCCAAGTTGCGTGAATTACGTCAATAGTCCGGAAGAAATAACCAGCCGACGCCGGGGGGCGCCGGCCGGATCACGTCATCTGCGGACCGGCGACTCACCCACGCGCCTCACCTGCCTCACGTGCCTCCCGCAGCTTCCCGGTGGCGATGAAACCGACCGCGACCCGGTAGAAACCGGCGATCGACTCGCCTTCGTCCGCCCCGTCACGGAACTGCTTACGCACTTTCACGAACGGGAAGGCCACACTGCCGTCCGGAAGGAGCACGCCCCACCCGTCCTCCTCCGACCTGCGCCAGCTGCCACCCGTAGCGGCGACGATGCATGCGCCGAGGAACGAGCCGAGCACGCCGACCAGGCCGCCGATCTGCTCCAGATCGAAGTCGGGCCGCGCACGCTGGCGCTCGATGAAGCCGTCCACCCACTCGACCGACTCCTCGTTGAGCCCGAAGTCCACGTCGCTCACCGGCCCGAGCCGGTCGATGGCGAGGCTGACGTTCGCCTCGATCTGCTGCAGCTCCTGTTCGTTCATCCAAGGATGGTTGCATCGGCCGCAGATCCGATCAAGCCGGTTTCCGGCCCACCGGCCGGCACCAGCGCCTCGGGCAGGACAGCACCGCAACGGCGACCGCCGCCGTGCTCGTGGCGGCGGTCGCCCCGGGCGTCATCAGGGGTAGTACGCGGCCAGCTTGGCCTTGATCTTGGCGATGGTGCCGTCGAAGGGCATGAGCTGCGGGTCGCCGTTCCGGTAGTCGAGGAGCTGGACGGCGTACACGGCGCGGCCCTGGCGGACCACGGCGACCCAGAAGTGCTGCGTCACGGTCGAGTACGGGTTGACGGCGGAGGCCGACCACCGCGATCGTCGTTCACGACAGCCGCAGGTTGGGGCTCCGCGTGAGGCCGAGGAGGCCGAGCAGGTCGTCGATCATCTGCTCGAACAGCGGCTGCGGGTCGTCGAAGGCGAATCCGTGGTGCCCGTAGACGGCCATGCAGACCAGCCCGTAGATCTGCCGCCAGCAGACGACCATGAGGAACGCCACGCCGATGGGGAACTCCAGGCCGACTTCCGCGCGGTAGGTGCGCAACTGTGCTGCCAGCACGGGGTCGATCTCCTCGTCCGCCGGGCAGACCAGCCCCCTCTCGTCCCACAGACGGGCGAACAGCCGCCCGAACAGGCCGCCCAGCTCGCGCGCGATGACCACCGGGATGCCCTGCTCGGACTGGGCGACCTTGGCGTAGCCGGCGCCCATGAGCAGGTCGAACTCGACCTTGTTGGCCACCGACCAGTCGAGCACGGCCTGGGTGCCGGCGTGCAGCTGGGCGCTGAGGTCGTCAGGGTCCTGGCGTCGCACGGCCTGGCCCACGGTGTCGATGAATTCCGCGGTGATGTCGTCGTAGATGGCGCGTACGAGGCCCGCCCTGCCGTTGAAGTAGCGGTAGAGGGCCGGGGGCGTCACGCCGACGCCGCGGGCCACGGCGGCGAGGGTGAGGCCCTCGATGCCCTCCTCCGCGGCGATCCTGCGGGCGACGACCTTGGCGTCACGTTCGAGCTCGGCCCGCAGTCGTTCCCGTCGCGTCAACGCTGTCACCCGACCATCTTCTCTGGTCCTGGCGGCTCCGGCGACTTGCGGTGAATGGTCGATACATGGTTAATGGTATTCACTCTTTTACGGATCATCATTGAAGGCGCGCGAAGGAGATCTTGGATGCGTTCCCGTAGAGGTGGCTGGGCGGCGACGGCCGTCGCGATCCTCCTGGTGGCCACCGGCTGTTCGGCGGCCCCCGCCCCCGTCGCTCTGTCACAGCCCAGCCCGCGCGTCTCCGTCACACCGGACGCCAGGAAGGCGGCCCTGGCCGAGGCGGCGAAGAGCCTTCCGGCCGTGCTCGCCGCCCAAGGGCCGGTCGCCTGCTCGCGGAATGACGACGGGTGGCGGGCCACGGCCTACGACGACGCCTTCCGTACCCCTGTCGCCGGCTTCTCCAGCGTGACACTCGCGCCGCTCCTGACCGAGATCGCCGCGAAGGCGGGCGGGGAGAAGGCCGTCGTCAGCAGCATCTGCGGCGACAAGAGCGATCCCGGCGTCAGCCCGATCTCACCGGACGGCCGCCGGATCGCCGTCCAGGTGGACTTCCCGTCCAGCGGCGACCCGACGCACGTCGGGTGGCTCGACCTCGGCACCGGGACGTTCGTGGACCTCACCGACCGGTCGAACAAGAAGGGATACGTCAAGGAGACCTTCTCCGACGAGAACCCCGGATTCGCACCCGACGGGTCGTTCTGGTTCCTGCGCGACTCCGAGCAGTACTTCTCGGCGGACCCGGACGGCCGGCTGACTCCACGCAAGGTCAGCCTGGCCTGCTTCAACAACAGGCACGAGGACACCTTCTACCGCGTCGTAGGCTCGGTCGCCGTTCTCTGCCCGGGCACCATCCATCCCTCCGGGAGGTTCGCGGCCAACCCCAGCGGGGTGGCCGTGGGGTGGAATCGGATCCAAGGGGCCGAGCTGGAGATCCTCGCGAACACGGTCGACCGCTACGAGGACGCTCCGCCCTGGCTGCCGTTCGGCATGAAGATCGTCGTGCGCGACGGCGGCCTGCGCGACTGCCACCCGCTCGCCTGGCTCAACGCCACCGACCTGCTCTGCTCAGGCGGAAGCAACGACCTCTACACCGCGCAGGTCAACCCCAGGCTCGCCCGGGACGACATCGATTACGTCCAGCACACCGAGGTCAAGGTGAAGAACGAGATCGCCCCCAAGACCGAGACGACGATCACGACGATGGCAATCTCCCGGGACCGCCGCTCCCTGATCATCGCGGCCGATGAGAACGAGGACCCCGCCACGGCCAAGCTCTACCGCGTCAGCCTGACCTCTCCCTCCGCCCCGGTGGAGATCGGCCCGATCCCGGCGGAGTCGAGGGAGCACTTCAATCTTCTCAGCAACTTCCAGCAGCCTGTACGCGTCGACGACACGTCGCACTGACTACAGTGTCGGGGTGGCAGGTGAGCAGCTGAGTGTGCGCGTGGACAGTTGGATCTGGTCGGTGCGGCTCACCAGGACTCGTTCGATCGCGTCCGACGCCTGCCGGGGCGGTCACGTCCGGGTCAACGGGGTGCGGGTCAAGCCCGCGCACGCCGTACGGGTCGGCGATGAGGTCCGGCTCCGGCACGAGGGGCGCGAACGCATCGTGGTCGTCTCCCGCGTCATCACCAAGCGCGTCGGCGCCGCCGTGGCCGCCGAGTGCTACGTCGACAAGAGCCCTCCGCCCCCTCCCCGCGAGGAGGCCGTGACGGTGGCCGTCCGGGCTCGCGGCGCGGGCCGTCCCACCAAACGCGAACGCCGCAGCATCGACAGGCTGCTCGGACGCCCGGTGGCGGAGGAGCGGCGTGGTCCGGACCGGGAAGGATAGTCTTCCCCGCGTGATCTCCCCCGGATCGGCGCGTACCGATCAGCCCCAGCCATCCCCCGTTCGACCGTGACCGATGAAGTCTGACACGCGACCAGTCACCGGCTCGCTGTGGCGCGACCGGGATTTCCTGATCTTCTGGTGTGCGCAGACACTCTCCGTGGCGGGCGACTCGTTCGCGCTCATCGCGGTGCCCCTCCTGGTCCTGAACGTCACCGGCTCCGTCGCCCAGATGGGTCTGCTCACCGGCGTGTCGGGGGCGGCGTCGGTGGCGGCGGGGGTCTTCGCAGGGGTGCTCGCCGACCGGCTCGACCGGCGTCGGCTGCTCATCCTCTGCGACCTCATCCGGCTTGTCCTGTACGTGACGATCCCGGTGGCCTGGGCCTTCGGTCAGCACGTCTGGCTGCTGTACGCGGTGCTGCCGATGGCTGCGGCCGTGGGCATGGTCTTCCAGGTCACCTACGTGGCCGCAGTCCGCGGTCTGGCCGGCGAGAAACGCGTCACCGAGGCCAACGGCATGCTGTACGCCACAGCCGCGGCGGCCGGCATCCTCGGCCCCACCCTCGCCGGGGTGGTGACCGGCCACCTGGGCCCGACCGCCGCGATCACCATCAACGCCGCCAGCTTCGGCCTGTCCGCGGCCGGCGTCCTGCTGACCCGCGCCTCCCGGTACGCCGTCGAGACCATCGAGCCGGTGGAGCCCGCTCCCAACCGACGGCCGTGGCGGGAGTTGCTGGCCGGGGCGGAGTTTCTGTTCCGGCATCCGGTGCTGCGGACCCTGACCGTCCTGCTGTCGTTCTTCATCTTCATGACGCTCGGGCTGACCGACATCGTGATCTACCGGCTCAAGCACGACCTCGGCCAGGCCGATTCCGTGGTGGGTGTCGTGCTGGGAATCGGGGCGGCCGGCACGATGGTCGGCTCGATGCTGGTGGCCCGAATGCGGCGCATCCTCGGCTTCGGGCCACTCTGGATCGGGGCGCAGGTCGTATCGGGGCTGGCCATCCTGGGCCTCGGGCTCGCCCGCTCCGTGTGGGGTGTGGCCGCCATCATGGCGCTCTATCTGGCCTGCGTCAGTCTGGCCGGCATCTGCTCCATGTCGCTGCGGCAGCAGGTGACACCCTCTCGCCTGCTGGGCCGGGTGACGTCGGCGTTCTGGACGATCCACTTCTCGCTCGGGCCGGTGGGCGCGGCCGCCCTCGGCTGGGCCACCGCGCAGTACAGCGCTACCACGGTGTTCGTCTTCGCCGGCGCGGCCTGCCTGCTCCTGGCGCTGATCGCGCTGGTCACGCCCGTACGGCAGCGCCACCCCGAGCACGCATGACCTCCCGATCAGACAGCTCTGCACCCACAGGCACAGACGCGGCTGGTTCCCTTCGTAGGTGACGTCCTTGGTGTCTCGTCCGGCACGGGATCACGTACCGGTCTGGACCAGAAGTGCGCGCCGTGGGTACTGGTATTGACCAGTGGAAGGGGCAAATGATCGAATGTGGGCGATTCGGCCCTCTTTTAGCAGGGTTTCGGGTCTTGGCTCCGATTCTCTCAGGAGGACGCTTGCCCCTCAGCCGCCTGTTAGCCGGCGCGATCGCGACGACGCTCTCGCTCCCTCTCCTCATCCTGACCAGCCCATCCGCGCAGGCGGCCACCGCCCCCATCAACCCGCCCGCCCAGCAGGTGGAGGGCCGCGACGACGGTTTCCCCCTTACCCCTGTGGTCGGGCTGGTCCGTACCAGACAGAGCGACCCCTCGGCAGAAGCCGTGGTCCGCCGCACCCTGGCCCGGGCCGGTGTCAAGCAGGTCCGCGCCACCTACGAGACCGATCCCCGCACTCCCGTCACCGTCTGGCTCGGCGACGGCGCCACCGCGCTCGGCCGCCTGGGTGTCGAGGACGCCACCGGACTGCCCGCCGAAGGGTACGTGCTGGCGGCGGGCCGCGACGCGAGCGGCCGCAAGCACGTCGTGCTCGACGGCGTCGACGCCGACGGCACCTACTACGCCGCGCTGACCTTCCAGCAGCTCGTCCGCGAACACCCCGGCAACGACCGGGTGCCCGGCATCGAGGTTCGCGACTGGCCCGGCATGCGCTACCGGGGCTCCGTCGAAGGCTTCTACGGCACACCGTGGACCCACGAGGAGCGCCTGGCCCACCTCGACTACCTCGCCGCGCACAAGATGAACACCTACGAGTACGCGCCCAAGGACGACCCTTATCACCGTGACCGGTGGCGCGAACCGTACCCGCCGGAGAAGCTGGCCCAGCTCGGCGAGCTCATCAGGCGCGCGCAGGCGGGTCACGTCGACTTCACGTTCGCCGTCTCGCCGGGGCTGTCCGTCTGCTACAGCTCGCCGAGCGACGTGACGGCGCTGCTGGCCAAGTTCGACGCGCTGTACGCGCTCGGCGGGCGGTCGTTCACCGTCGCCCTGGACGACATCGACTCGGGGCGGTGGAACTGCGACGGCGACCGCTCGACGTACGGCGCGCCGGGCGGGGCGACGGCCGGCAGGGCGCAGAGTGAGCTGGTCAACGCCGCGCAGGCGTGGGCGGCGGGCAAGGGCGACGTCGCGCCCGTGCAGATGGTGCCGACCGAGTACTACAACGTCACCGAGACGGCCTACAAGAAGGCGCTGCGCGAGCTCATGAGCCAGGACGTCATCGTGCACTGGACCGGCACCGCCGTCGTGCCCGAGAAGATCACCAAGGCGCAGGCGGCCCAGGCCAGGAAGGTCTTCGGACACCAGATCCTGGTCTGGGACAACTACCCGGTCAACGACTACGCCGGGGGGCGGCTGCCGCTGGCCCCGTACGACGGGCGGGAATCCGGTCTGTCGGAACACCTGGCCGGCATCATCTCCAACCCGATGAACCAGCCCTCCGTCAGCCGGATCGCGTTGTACTCCTTCGCCGACTTCGGCTGGCACGACACCGCGTTCAACGCCGAGGAGTCGTGGCTGCGTGCGCTGACCGAGCTGGCCGGGGGCGACGAGGCCCTGATCCGCGCCCTGCGCGACTTCGCCGACCTGAACTTCTTCGACGGCCGCCTGCACCGCACGCAGTCGCCCCGGCTGGCCGCCGAGGTCGCCGCGTTCTGGCCCGCCTGGCGCGAGGGACGGCCGACCACACTGCGAGAGTACGCCGAGCGCCTGGGCGCCGCGGTCAGACGGATCGACGAGAGACTGCCCGACCGGGCGTTCGTCGCCGAGGCCGGGTCCTGGCTGCGGGCGACCGAGTTGTGGTCGAAGGCCATGGTGAAGGCTCTCGACGTCCTGCGAGCGGTGCGGGACGACGACGGCAGGAGGGCCGTACGGGCCGCCGACCAGGCGCGCGAGCTCGTCGCCGCCGCGAACGCCATCCGGGACACCCGCGTCCCGCACGACGCCCAGGCCCCGCGCGTCGGCGACGGCGTGCTGGACAGGTTCGTCACCGACGCGCTCGCCGAGCTCGACCGTTGGATCGGCGTCACCTCCACCAGGCCGCGCGCCACCACCAGCCTCGGCACCTATCAGGTCAACACCCCCGACCGGATGGTCGACGGCGACCCGGGCACGTACTACTGGAGCAACAGCTCACCGGGCTCCGGCGACCACGTCACCGTCGACCTCGGCACCTCCCGCGCGATCGGCGACATCACGCTGCTCATGGGCAAACCGGGCAGTCCGAACGACTACATCCACGCGGGAGCGCTGGAGGTCTCCCGTGACGGCGTCGCGTGGACGCGGCTGGCCACGGGCACGACCGCCGAGCTCAAGGTGGCGGCGCCCTCCGGCACCGTGGCCCGCTACGTGCGCTACCGCGCCACCGCCGCCAACAGCACCTGGCTCGTGGTCAGGGAGTTCACGGTCCAGGTGAGCGACGACTCGGTCACCAGGATCACCGTCAGCGGCACCCCGGCGGGCACCGGCCTCGACCTGGCGGCCGACGGCGACCTGGGCACCGCGTACACGGCGGGCACGGCGCCGGCCCGGGGCGACGCGCTGGTCGCCACCCTGTCCGGGCCGCGGCTCGTCGAGCGGATCCTGGTCGTCGGCACCGGATCGGCCGAGGTGCAGGTGCGCGCCGACGGCCAGTGGCGGGCGATCGGGCGGCTCGCCGGGCCCTACACGGATCTCGACCCGGAGGACGTGCGGACCGACGCCGTGCGCCTCGTCTGGGCGACCGGCGGACAGCCACCGCGGATCGCCGAGATCGTCCCCGTTTACGGCGACGGCTCCGCCGCCACCCTGATCGCGGACCCCGTGGCCATGGACGCCACCAAGGGCGTCGAGGCGACGGTCAGCGCCACGTTCGTCTCCGAGCGTGCCGCCGACGTCACCGGGACGCTCAGCGTCACCGGACCGGAGGGCTGGCGGGTGCCCGAGGACCGGCAGGTCACCGTGCCTCGGGGAGGAGGGCTGACGCTGCCGATCGCGTTCACGCCGACCGCGTCGGGCACCCTGCGGATCGCGTTCACCCCCAGCCGTTCGGAGCCGGTCGAGGCCCAGGTGACGGTCACCGCGCACCGTCCGGCCGGCGACGCCGACGTCGCCCTGAAACGGCCGGTGACCGCGTCCTCAGTCGAAGGCGGCACCTCCTTCGCCGCCGCCAACGCGGTGGACGGCGACCCGGCCACCCGCTGGTCGTCCGGGCGCACCGACGGTGAGTGGCTGGCCGTGGAGCTGGCCCAACCGGTCGACGTGGCCAAGGTGACGCTGCGCTGGGAGGCCGCGTACGGCACGGCGTACCGGATCGAGGGCTCGGCGGACGGCGCCACGTGGCAGCCGCTGGCCACGGTCACCGGCGGGGACGGCGGCATCGACACTCTCTGGCTCGACGAGCCGAACCAGACACGGTTCCTGCGCGTGCAGGGCGTCAAGCGCGCCACGAGTTTCGGCTACTCGTTGTGGGAGCTGGAGGTGTATCCCGCCTCCTGATGTTGACGGGTGAGCCCGGCCCGGACGGAGACCCCGGAGGGTTTCGGTCCGGGCCGGGTCCGTCAGGGCTGCCCGCCCTGGTATCCGACCTGGGACAGGGTCCGAGCCAGCAACCCCGCGTACGCGGACGTCCCGGTGTCGTTCGGGTGGAACGACTCCCGGCTCATGCACACCGGGTTGGAGAGGTCGAGCGGGTTGGGGATGCATTTCGCGCGATCGTCCCCGGGATGGAAGTCACCCTCCCCGTTGGGGTTGAGCATGATGGGGTTGATCCAGTTCGCGCTCCCGCAGGCCTCGTGACCGGCGAAGTCGGCGATCGGGCTGGCCGTGTACACCTTGAACGGCGGGTCGCTCGGATTCCCCTCGGACTGCAGCTGGGAGACCAGCTCCCACTCCTTGCCCTCCAGGTACCGGGCGAGCTCGCCGAGCTCGCCGGCCTCGTTGGAGGTGATCAGGGACGTGCCGCTGACGCTGCAACCGCCCGAGGCGATCAGCTTCGGATAGCCCAGCAGGATGATCGTCGCGTTCGGCGCCTTGTCCGGGGCGTGGATCGCCTTGAGGACGTTCTTCAGCTTGGCGGCCGTCCGGTCGAGGATCGCCTTGTACGTCGCCAGGAACGAGCCGCCGCACTCCACGACCGGGGTGATGCAGGTCGTGAGCGCGTCTGTGAAGGCTCCCTCGTCGTTGCCGCCAAGGGTCAGCGTGACCAGGGTGGTGTTCTCGTCGAGCACGCCCGAGTCGATCTGCGCGATCTCGTGGAACTGACCTTGACCGTCGCTGTATTTCTCCGGATGCTCCCAGGACGTGGGCGCCGTCCCCATCACATGCCCGGTCTCCGCCCCGGAGCAGGCCACGAAGCCGAGCTCGTGGTTGGCGTCGAACCGGCCGGCCAGCGTGCCCAGGTTCTCGCTGTCGCCTGGCAGGACCACCTTGCGCGACCAGGCGTCATTGCTGCGCCGGCAGGCGTTCCAGTAGGACGTGCCGTGATCGGCGTCGGACTCGGAGAAGTAGTCGCCTGCGCCCTCGCCGGAACTGTAGGAGTCCCCGAGCGCGGCGACGATGTGCTTGGGCTTGGCGTTCAGCTTCTGTACGGCGATCGCGTCCCAGGCCACCCGTACGGTGCCCTTGCCGTCGTCGGTGACGTTGTCGAGGCGGACGCTGGGCACGGTGCCGCCGAAGTTGTACACCCCCAGCGACACCCAGCCGTTGCGACCGAGCTGCTGCGGCAGGTAGCGATGCTTGGTGTACAGACGGCTGCCGTTCACGTCGATGTCGTAACGGGCCTGCTGGGTGCGTGCCCCGATGACCGGCAGGTGGACGAGTATCCGGGCCCATCCGGCGCTCTGGTTCAGTGTCCAGATCCCGCGTGCCCTACGGCCGGCGCTCGAGGGTTGGGTGTTGCTCATCCAGAACTGGCCGGCGAAACCGCTGCCCATCTGATGGACGTCGATCTTGCCTGGATAGTCGCCGGATATGTCCGCCAAGAAGTTGAACTGGAAGGAGCCGCCCTCCACGAAGCCGGGGGCGCAGTTGGGCCTGACGGACGGGGTTCCCTTGGCCAGGTTGTCGATGACCAGCGCGCCCTGCGGCAGGCCGGACAGGTCGCAGTTCGGGGCGTAGTTGGTGGCGTCGTCCTGGTAGGCGTATCCGGGGTCGAAGCGGATGAACTCGTTGCCGCAGGTGAGCGAGCAGTCGGCCTTCCACGTGGACGGCTGGTGCCACCAGCATTTCAGGTCGTACTGGCCGAGGGTGTTCTTGTGCGCGCAGGGGCCGGCGGGCTCGCCGATCACGTCGGGGTCGTTCGGCGTGTGGGACTCGCCGGGGTAGCAGTCGTTGCTGGCGGCGCAGAACTGCACGACCGGCGGCTTGACGTTGTACCGGTACTCGTTGGCGTTCCACCATGCGTACCGGTGGGAGTACACCAGCGTGCCGGGGCTTTCGATGAGCTCGATCGGGTGGCCGGCGAAGCCCATCACCTTCTCGGGGTAGGGCCAGTCCTGCGGGTGCGCCGAGTCAGCGTAGGAGGTCTCCATGAACGGCGGGCGGTCGGCCGGGTAGCGCGGGTTGACCGGATTGTTCAGCCAGCCCAGCCCCCACGGGTTCGACCCGCTCGGCTGGTGCAGCCCGGAGTTGTAGGCCCACACCGCGAAGAACCAGTTCTCCAGCCCCGCGGCGGTGCCGTTGTTGACGATCAGTCCCGCCCTGCGGGTCTCGTTCCACTTGTCCTGCAGCATCTGCAGGCCCTTGGCGATGTTGGCGGCGAAGTCGAGCGCGATCGCCCGCTGCTGGTCGACCGGCAGCGCGGTCTCGCCCGGCTTCGTCTTGCCGGCCAGGCGCATGCCGTCGGTGACCTGCATGATGCCGTAACCGCAGTCGGCCTTGGCCCAGTTGATCGACCAGTCGTCGCCTTCGTCGTCGTTGTAGTAGTCGATGCCGAAGTAGTTGCCGATGAGCGGGTTGGCCGTCACGCCCGGGATGGCGAAGCGGGCGGCCTGCCACGTGTTGGACTCCTGCACCGCGACGCCCAGCAGGATCTGCGCGGGCACGCGCCCGCCGCCGTCGAGCGCCCTGGGCGGGAACAGGCCCTGCGGCGTGTACGCGGGCATGCCCAGGTTCTTCCAGTTGGCCGGCCGCTGCACGGTGAGCCGGCCGTACACGGCCTGGTCCGCGGCCCACTCCACCTGCCGCGGCTTGGGCTGCATGGCCTGGCTGTGCGGGTCGTTGCGCGCCACCGAGCAGACCTGCTGGCCGCCGTCGGCGGGGTCGTTCGGGCCGCCGCCCACGGCGAGCGCGGCCCGGCCGAGCGCCGGGCTCGGCTCCGCGCCGCCGCCCGCGCCGTCGGCCGGCGTCACCGAGAGCGTGAACGGCTTGTTCGTGGCCAGCGACGTGGCGGTGATGTCCACCCGCTGCGCCGCGTCCGGGTCGGCGGGCGCCACCCGCGGGTCCTTGGTGTTCGTGCGCAGCACCGAGGTCACCGCGACGCCGCCGGACAGCGACACTCCCGCGTCGTACGGCACGTCGGCGAGCGCCACGCTCGGCGCCGCCGCGGTTCGGGCCTTGGTGGACTTGGCGCCGGTCACGTACACCTGGCCGCCGCGGGCCGCGCGTACGCTCAGGCCGGTGATGCCGCCGGTGGCCAGCGTGGCCACGGCGTGCCCGCCGGCGAGATCCACCCGACGCACCGAGGCCGTCTGCCCGTCCTCCACCTGGGCGTACACGAGGCCGCCGTCAGCGTCGGGAGTCAGCCGGTACGGCACCCCCTTGGCCGGGGCCAGCACCGTGCGCTTGCCGTCGGGGCGGACCCGGACCACCGCGCCGGAGTCGGCGGCCACGATGCCGTCCTTCACCGGCACCGCCGAAGTCAGCTGCCCGGGCACCTCGATCGGCGACCCCAGCTTCCCCTTGACCGTGTCCAGTTCCAGCAGCCGGGTCGAGGTCAGGTCCTCCCCGCCGCCCTGGGTGAGCACCACCGACTCCGACGGGCCGCAGCCCGGGTTGAAGTAGGCCAGGCTCGTCTGCGCTTTCAGCTTGCGCACCGGGCCGCCGTCGAGGTCCACGATCGCGGTGAACCCGCCCCGATCGGCCAGCTCGGCCTTGTTGGTGAACGTGCGCGGCGCGTACACCACGACGGCTCGCTTACCAGAGGCCGTCACGCAGATGTTGCCGATCCACGCGTCGGTGTCGAACCCGGGCTCCGACAGCGAGGCCGCCGTCCGCCACCGGTAGCCGTCCTTGGCGTCGGCCACGAGCACGTGGAAACCGGCGGCGTCACCCGCGGTGGTCACCGCCCGGTCGGAGGATTTCTCCCACCCGCTGCCCAGCACCTCGCTCCGCTCTCCCGCGTCGATGCTCTCCGGCGCGACGGGTTTCACGGCCGGCACCGCGAGGTCTTTGTCAGACGGTGGTGGGGTGGGTTCGGCGGTCGCGGGAACCGCCACGAATAATAACGCCGAGACGGCGGATAAGGCACTAAGGAATTTTCGGACGCGCACGGCTACTCCTTCAATGATGAGTGCGAGGCCGTTCAGGCGTTGTACCGGAGCCAGGCCTGGTGGGCTTGGTGATGGCAGTCCCAGGTGACGATGGCCGCGAAGTCGTCCAGCGACCCGCCCTGGACCTCCATGCAGAAATTGGACTCGTCGTTCTGCTGGAATTGGGGGTAGTCCGAGGTGTTGCTCCAGACCATGCCGGGCACGTACGTGTTGCACTCGATCTGTTTGACCGGCGCCTGGCGATTAGCATTCCATTCCATGAGGCATTTCCCGCTCCAGGCGTTGCCGATGAGATGGAAATCGATGAAGCCATCGCCTTCGGTGTGCCAGAGATACCACATCTGCGAGACCCCGCCAGCGACGCACCTGTATTGCACCGCCGGCGCGCCCCTGTCCTTCGACGCGCCCAGGATGTCCAGGCACCGGCCACTGTTGAGATTCCGGTAGGTATAGGGCCCGATCCAGGAGCCCTGGAGCCGCGTCCCATCCTTCGTCATCGGCGGCGGGGGCGGCGCCGGCACACCGTCACCGGTGACGGACAGCGCCCGCATGGCCGTGTCGGTGTCCGACCGCCCCGCCGACGCGTTCGCCGTGCCAGGCAAGCCCAGAACGAGCAGCACAACGGCTGCGACGGCCGGGAGCAATTCTCTGATGCGCATGATGCTTTCCTTCTTTGCCGGGATCACCGAATGGCAGGCTGAATTCCCCGGCCCTGGCCGAGCTCGGACGCTTGGCCAGGACCAGGAACATGAATGTTGTCGAGACGGCCCTCTTCTACGAGACCGCGTCAGGTGAAGAGGAGGACTTGTGCGGCAGCAGTGGACGTGAGCGCGTCACGCTCCCTCAAGAGCCCAGGCGTTGGTCAGCACGCCGTCGAGGTGCCACGGAGGCGTCCTCTCGTAGCAGTACTGATCCATCACGCGCGTGTTGACCGCGCGCCACACGCCCGCGTCGCTGATCCGCCACACGGTGGCGAGCCGCTCGCCCGTCGGCAGGCGGGGCGGGTCGAACTGCCCGTCCTCATCGACGTAGCCCAGCACGCCTTCGTCCACGAACGTGCCACTGCCCGCAAGAGTGGCCGCCTCCTGCGGCAGCGCGAGGATATAGGAGGCCCGGTCCACGGCCCGCAGGCGATGCAGCCCCACGCCGCCGGAGAATGTCGTCCGGGAGATGTAACGGGCCGCCTGCACACCCGCCGGCCCGAATCCGTGGTCGCGGATCGCTGATTCCCGCTCGGCCGCGCTGGTGGTGTAGAAATATCCGCCGATCGGAGTTTTCAGCTCGTACAGCTCAACGAGTTCGACCGTGGTCGACACGGCGGTCGACACGGCGGTCGAGGCGGCGGTCGAGGCGTTTGCGGAAGACGTGGTCAGCGGCAGGCCGGCGGCGAGAATCGCCGCGGTGGCCGCCATGCGGATCGAGCGTCGGTGGACTGAGAACATGACATGCCCTTCATTCGTCATGACGACGGCACGGCGAGCGCCCGGAAGGAGCGCGTGCGATCGCTGCACCGGATTCGTCCACGGCCGGCTATTTAGGAAATAATTTCTTCACCTTCGGTCCCACGAATTCTCCTTTCTCGGCACAGTCCGTTTGCCCGACGTCACACTTTCACAGGAACAGTGAGATCAAAAGGGCACCAGCCGGACAGTAACCGGACATTTGTCGGGCAGCTGTTTCGCAAGGAAGCCTGGATTTCCGGTGGCTTGCTCACGCAAGAGTGCAGGCTGCGTCCGGCCCTGTCGTTACGGGTGGGCGCGCAGTTCTTCAGTCTGCGTGCTGTGTCGTGCTACCGGCGGCGGAACTGGCTCGGCGAGAGGCCGTAGGCACCGGACTCGTACGGTCGGCTGGTTCTCGGTGCGGTGAAAGACTGGGCGAGTCACGAAGTCGAGCTACGGAGAGTCGTGCTGGTGCGTCCGCTCGTCACCGCCTGCGTTTCGGTGCTGCTGCTGTCCCTCGCCGCCTGCGGGGGCGGGCCCGAGCCCCAGACGGCGCCGTCCTCTCCCGCCACACCGCCGCCGCCGGCGTCCGGGACGCCGGTGCCGGACTCCGAGGACGCTGAGACGAAGGCGCCGACGCCTGCGCCCTCACGCAGGCCCGCGCTCGCCCGGCCCGGCACCGTGTGCGGCGAGATCCAGCCGTCCAGCGACGGGCCCATCGCCGCGGTCGCGGTCGCCGCAGGTCGCGTCGACTGCGGGACCGCCCTGCGGACCTTCCGCACCTACTACCGGCGAGACACCCCCAAACAAGGCAGCGCCGGAGTCGCGACCGTCGGCGGATGGCGGTGTGCCAGCAACTCGGCCGCCCAGGCGAACATCAGCGGTCGGCTGTCCACATGTCAGAAGGCCGCCACCAAGATCGTGGCCGACGTCGTCCCGTGACGTGGATGACGCCTGCACCGCGCTCGACGTTCTGCTGGGGCCAGGAGGAAAACCGGCCAGGACGGCGCCCAGGCGGACCGTCACCGACATCGGCGCCGTACTGCTGCTGGGCATCGCAGGCAACGAATCCCACGACCAAGATCCTCGGCAACGCCTGGTATCAGGCCGCCCGCCATCCCGACCAGCGCAGCATCGCCCTCCGGCCCGGCCGGATCGGCAACTGGGTGGAGGAGACACTCCGCTACTCCGCTGCTGCCCGCTCCTGGCAGGTCAACTCGTCAAAGCGATGCTCGTACTACACCTCCGCGAAGCGGGATGAACCACTCACTGCATGGTCCTTATGATCCTCAAGCCACAGCTCTCGGGGGTGTCAATGCCGGGAACCTTCCCGATCCCCGTGCCCCTGGATGCCCTCACCTTCCGAGGACGTGACGCTGGGCCGGTACTGCCAGACGAATTCCAGCCACGGCGGGGCCACCCCCGTGAAGTGCGACCAACTGCCCGGTTCCGCGCCGGGGTAGTCGCCTCGGACTTCAGACAGGTGCGTCAACATGAAGCCTTCCTGGATCAGGCTGTTGACTATTCGGCTCAGTGTCTGCGTGTACTCCCTGGGTTCGCGGATGCGCTCGCCGGTCGGCTTCCCGTCGTAGACCCAGTCTTGGTCGGGATAGCTGGTCTCGGCCTCGTCGATGTAGGGCTGCTTCAGCGTGTAGCCTTCCCCGTTCCACGAGTCGTGGGTGAGCCCGGCGAAGAACGGGTTGGCGCACATCAGGTAGTAGTGGCCGCCTTTTCCGACGACTCTCGCGACCTCGCGGAAAACGATCCGGGAGTCCGGGACGAAGGTCAGCGAGTATGGATGCCAGACCAGATCGAACGTGGAGTCGTCGAGGGCGGACAGGTCCCGCATGTCTCCTTGGATCGTGCGGATGCCGACGCTGTAGTGCTCAGCGGCCAAGCGGTCCCGCTCCAGCTGTCCGGAGGAGATGTCGAGAACCGTCACGTCGGCTCCGAGCAGGGCGAAAGCCGCAGACTGCTGCCCGCCTCCTCCTGCCAGGCAGAGCACCTTTCGGCCCGCCAGGTCGGCGGGTATGCCCAGCCTGTCCAGGCCGAGATAAGCCTGAGCCTTCTCCGCGTCCAGGTCGAGCATGGGACGGGTGAACAACGCGTCCGCCTCCGCAAGGGCTTCCCAGCGTTCCTCGTTGTAGTGGTAGACCTCGTCTCGCACAGCGGACACGCTATCTGTCGTCCAGCGGCCGAGGCGAACGATTTTGATCGGGCCTAGGAGGGCACCGGTAGCGGGTTCCTGACGAGCACTCCTCGATCGGTATTGTGCGGGAGCCCCTCGTCTTATCGCTGTCTTATCGGCGATGTGCTGTTGTCGCCCGATCTCGCCAGATCGACGTAGATCGGGACGACGAGACGCCGGCCGCTCCGTAGACCGGACTTTCGTTACGGCACGGTTTCGGGCTCACCGGCAAGAGGTTTCTACCGGTATCACTACGTGAACAATGGGTAACATCAGGGCCCTCACCGACGGCTTTTCCTTGCAAGGCGGCGCCGATGGACTGGTCCTCAGTTGGTCCCGATTTGGCATCCAATCTGTTGGCTAACGTCATTTTCGCCGTTATGGTCGCCGTGGCGGCTATTGTCCTGGGAAACATCGCCTGGCGGCGCAAGGTCCGCGCATTCTTCAACATGAAGCCCAACCGCGGCAGGTTACCCGTCTACCTGTCGAACATCGTGGTCCATCCCGGCGGCACTACCGGAACCGGGCCGATCTCGGTGGGATACCACGGCACGGCCATCACGGAACTCGAGTACAAATACGCGCTGGCCTTTGCGGCGACCGTCGAGAGCAAGCCCCTGTACCGGGCGCTGCGCGCACTCGACTCGGCGGAACTGCTCACCACAGTGGACCCCATCGTCTGCCACATCGGCACGAGCCCCGCGGCCTCGGAACTCGGCGATCCCTCGCGCGTCAGCGAGTACATCCGCGAAGGGACGACCCTCATCGTCGGCGCCCCCATCTACAACTCGCTGACCGACTACGTCATGCGGACGGTCCCGTCGCACTTCGAGTTCATCCGGTTCGACGACAAAGAGCGTGGCATAAAGGTACGCAACTTCAAGGGCAGCGACACCTTTGTCTTCAAGCGCGGGCTTTACACCAGGGAACGCCCCGATGGCAAAGAACGCCCCTTCCTGAAGGAGTACTTCATCATCGAACGCCTGACGTGGAAGCGCGGCACCGGCCGGCACAAGCGCAAGAGCACAATCTTCATCTGCGCGGGCACCTGTTCGGCCTCTACGGCAGCGGCGCTGCGCATGCTGGCCGACTGGCCGAAGCTGGCCAAGGTCTACGGGACCGAGGACTTCGGGCTGCTCTGCGAGATACACCTGGACGCCGCCGACGGGCGCGACACCATCCCGCGCGAGATGCCTCCACCCGAAGACGAGCCCTTCATGGTCCACCACTACGGCGAAAGCTGATCCCGCAGGGCTCTGACCAAGCTGTACAGGAACTCCGGCACGGCCTCGGGCGCGTCGACACACAGGTCGGCGAGCGCAGCCAGACGCGCGCCCGTCTCGCCGTTGGCCACCGCCACCCGGACACCCGTGAAAGCCGGATCGAGCCGTTCGCGCTCGGTCAGCGTCTCGAAGGCCTTGGCGTCGGAGATGTCGTCGCCGAAATACCACGCCGTGGTGAGCTCGGCGCATTCCCTGGCCACGATGATGCCCTTGTCGAGCCGTACCGGAGGCTTGAGCTCGACGACCATCCGCCCGGCTTGCCGCCCGGCGGCGCGAGCGGTATCCGACATGACGGGCTCCCACGCGGCCGCCTCATGATCGATCCGTACCTCGCCGTCCACGTAAGACTGCAGGCCGTACAGACCGTAGAGAGGCATTTCCGGAAGGTTCGCGAAGCGTTCCTGGAGGAACTCGACCGGCCGCGCGGAGATGATGGCGACCCGGGCGACGAGCGTGACGAGGTCCGCCGATCTCTCCACTGCTCCGGCCACCGGACGGACCGCGGCCGGATCGAGCATGATGGGCGCCAGAGTGCCGTCGTAGTCGAAGAAGAAACCGGTTTTCGCCGGATGGGAGACTGTGGCGGAGATCGCCTCGTCGAGTCCTCGTGCGGAAGAGGTCTCATCCGACGACGATAGAACGGAACGTCCTGCCCGTACAGGCGCCAGTCACGGGCTGCGGCTCACGCGCGCTGCCTGCGCCTATACGTGCCCGGCCAGGCCCTCGGACAGCAGTGCGAAGGCATGTTCGGCGTCGGCGACCGCCTCCGGATAGCGCTCTGCCGCGGACTGGCCCCCGTCCAGCGCCCGGGAGTTGTCCATCGCCAGCAGCCAGTGCGTGGCCACCAGGTGGGTGGCTGCCAGGCGCGCGGTCAGGGCGGGTGCGCCTGCGGTGTCCTGGAGCGCCTCCGCGAGCGCCTGTTGCCCACTCTCCTGAAAGCGGATCGCCCTCGATCGTAGCGCCGGAGTTTCCCGGACCATGCGGGTGAGCGCGACGATCTCCGGGACGTCGTTGAGGCCGGTGATCGGGTCACGGTCGCGCAGGCCGTCGAGGAAGTGGTCGCGGAGGGCGGCCAGCGGCGCGACGCCCGGCGGGCGGGCGCGCACCACGCGGGCCGACTCGGTCTCGTGGTCGGCGAAGCGGTGGACGACGAGATCCTCCTTGACCGGGAAGTAGGCGAACAGGGTCCGCTTCGACACTTCGGCGGCCTCGGCCACCTGTGCCACCGACACCTGGTCGAACCCGCGCTCAAGGAAGAGCGCGATGGCAGCCTCCGAGATGGCGGCATGGGTCCGTGCCCGCTTGCGTTCGCGCAGCCCTGTCATGCCTCCACGATATCAAGAACCTGCACTCGAACTCTTCTTGCGACAGGTATATATTTGCACCCGGTCGAGTATTGGGGAGGAACGATGACCGAAGTGATCGTGGCGGGCGCCGGGCCCACCGGGCTGGCACTGGCCTGTGAGCTGGCTCTGGCCGGCGTAGAGGTCCTGGTGGCGGAGCGCCTGCCGGACCGGATCAAGCAGACCAAGGGCGGCACGATCCAGCCGCGCGTACAGGAGCTGCTCGAGCTGCGCGGCCTGCTGGAGCCGATGCAGGCCAGGGCGGTTTCCCGCGAGCCGGGCGGCGGGCACTTCGCGTTACTGCCCGTGCCGCTCGACTGCACAGCGTGGGACACCGCGCACCCCTACCCGCTCGCGATCCCGCAGTGGGAGATCGAGGAGGTGCTGGAGGAGCGTGCCACCGCGCTGGGGGTCAAGGTGCTGCGCGAGACCGAGGTGACGGCGGTGGAGCAATCGGACGACGGCGTGGTCGTGACGGCCGGCGACCGACGGATCGAGGCCCGCTACCTGGTGGCCTGCGACGGCGCGCACAGTACGGTCAGGAAGCTGCTCGGCGTGCCGTTCCCCGGCAGGCCGGGGACGTATACGGCGGTGCTCGCCGACGTGCGGCTGTCGTCGGTGTCCGACCTCGTGCCGAAGACTCTCGGGCACATCAGCACGATGACGCGCGAGGTCGACGACTGCTGGGTGATGCTGGTGCCGCTGGGCGGCGGCCGCTACCGGTTCACCGGCGGGGCGGCGGGCGAGGAGCCGGCCAAGGACAGGCCGGTCACGTTCGAGGAGATCGCCGAACTGCTGCGCATCGTGTACGGCGAGCAGACCGTGCTGGACACCGTGGACAACGCCTCACGGTTCGGCGACGCCACCCGGCAGATCGACAGCTACCGGGTGGGCAACGTGTTCTTCGCCGGCGACGCCGCGCACATCCACCCGCCCTTCGGCGGGCAAGGCCTGAACCTGGGCGTGCAGGACGCCTTCAACCTGGGCTGGAAGATGGCCGCGGTCCTGCGGGGCCGGGCCTCGACGGACCTCCTGGACACCTACCACGCCGAGCGGCACCCGGCCGGAGCCTGGGTCCTGCACATCACCCAGGCGCAGCGAGTCTTCGCCGACCCCCGCCCCAGCGCGGACGTCATCGAACTGCGCAAGGTCTTCACCGACCTGATGCGCCTGCCCGAGGCCAACAGGCACCTGGCGGGCCTGATGTCGGGGCTGTCGCACTCCTACGACCTGCCCGGCGACCACCCGCTGGTCGGCCACCGGGTCGCCGGTCTCGATCCGTCGCTGTTCCTGGCCGGCAGGCCCGTCCTGGTCGATCTGGCCGGGATACTCGCGCCCGACCTCGGCGCCACCCGCGTCCAGCCGGTGGACGGCCTGCCCGGCGCGATTCTGGTCCGGCCCGACGGCTACGCGGCCTGGGCGGCGGACACGGATCCCGACCTGAACGCCCTCGTCGGTGATCCGTGCTGGTCCCTCAGGGGGTAGGTCCGCAGGGAGACCGGCGGATATGATCAGCCTCTCGGGTACGGCGCCGTTTGCCTTGTCCGCCGTAGAGTGAGACCAAGCCGGGCGTGCCGGCGACGCCACTCTCCCGCTCTGCCGGGAATGGGCGGCGGTTATGACACCATCGAAGCGGTCGAGGCTGTGGAAGCGAGGACATGAACCGGGCACCTGGCATGGTGGATGTGGCACGCGAGGCCGGCGTGTCGCACGTTACGGTGTCTCGCGTCCTGAACGATCACCCTTCCGTCCGGCCGGAGACCCGGGCGCGTGTCGAGGCCGCCATCGAGAAACTCGGTTACCGCCGCAACAGTGTCGCCCGTGCGCTGAAGAGCCGCCGGTCCTCCACGATCGGAGTGGTGCTCGCCGGTGCCGAGCTGTACGAGCTGCCCCGCATCCTGCGCGGCGTGCAGACCGCGGCGCAGCGGGCCGGATACTGGGTCAATCTGGCCAGCTGGCAGGGCGGCACCACCAGGGATATGGCCGAGACGCTGCAGCGGCTGACCGATCAGGCGGTGGAGGCCATCGCGGTCATCGCCGACCGGCCCATGGTGGTGGACGCCCTGTCCGACGTCGTCACCGGCGTACCGATGACGGTGGTCATGTCCGGCAACGTGCCCAATCCCGAGGTCGGCTTCGTCGAGCTCGATCAGGTGCACGGCGCCCGGCTCGCCGTGCGCCACCTGCTGGAGCTGGGGCATCGCCGCATCGTTCATCTGACCGGAGCATTGCGTACGTTCGACGCCCGAGCGCGCGTCGAGGGCTGGCGGGCCGCGCTGAAAGACGCGCCGCAGGCCGAGGGCGAGATGCTCGAGGGCGACTTCACCGGCAACAGCGGCTACCGGCTGGCGCACTATCTCACCACTCGCCGGACGGAGGAGCTCCCGACGGCGATCTTCGCCGGAAACGACCAGATGGCCATGGGGGTGCTGGCGGCCTTCGCGGAGCTCGGCGTGAAGGTCCCCGGCGACGTCTCGCTCGTCGGCTTCGACGACATCGCCGGGGCGGCTTACCTGGTGCCCGCGCTGACCACCGTTCGCCAGGATTTCGTCGGTCTCGGCGAGCGCTCCATCGAGCAGGTGCTGCGGATGATGCGGGGCGAGCCGGCCTCGTCGGAGCGGATCGCTCCCGAGCTCGTGGTCCGGCGCAGCACGGCGCCGCCCCGATCAGCGCGCTGATCCGAACGCACCGACCCGTACGCACTGCTGCTGGCCGGGCTGCTGTCGGCCGGGCTCAGCGGTGCGGCTGGTATTCGAACCAGTGGACGTGCGCGCAGCCGTCGCCGGGGCGTCCGTTGCCGGTGGCGTAGAGACCGAGGTGGACGCCCACGAAGCCGCCCGCGCGTTCGGTGCTGAAGAAGGAGCGCTCGATCGTGGCCAGGCTGGTCCAATGATCGGCGTCGGGGTCTTTGGCGCGGAAGGTGTAGCCGGCCTCGTCTCCCTCGACGGACAGCAGCGCCTCGCCCACCGGGATCGGCACGGCGGCCAGTGACGTCTCCACGCCGCTCTCCCGGACGGTCAGCGTCGCCTGTGGCCTTCGGTCGCCGTCCACGGTGAGGGCAAGCGTGGCGTACTGGTCCTGATGCTGGAAGACAGCCAGTCCGGCCTCTTGTGACGGATCCGCGGCGGCGAAGCTGAGGTGTGCCTGCGCGTGAAAACGGACATGCTGCTGGCGCCGGCCGATGAAGGCCGGTACGCCGGTGGAGCTGAGCGGCTCAGGCACCACGTCGATCTCGAGGCCCTGCCCGTGCGCCGAAGGCCTGACGCGGTCGCCGATCGGGCCACGCAGGCTGCTCCAGTGCAGGCCCGGCAGCTGCCCGTCGAAGCACTCCCGGCCCACCACCGCGGCACCGTCACCCAGCCCGTCACCCAGCCCGTCACCCAGCCCGTCACCCGGCCCGTCACCCGGCCCGTCACCCGGCCCGTCGCCCAGCGGGTCACCCAGCCGTTCCGACGCGATCGACGGCAGCCGCTCCGACAGCCGCACTTCCCCCGACTCCGGGGCGAAGACGGGACCGTGCGCCGTCCAGACGACGGGCACCAGGAACACCTCGCGGCCCAGCGTGTGGGTGCCCTCGATCGGCCGCACCCCGAGCGTCACCGCCCACGTCTCGCCGTCAGGGGTGTCCACCAGGTCCGCGTGGCCGACGTTGTGAATGGGCTCGTCCGGGCCACGGTGCCGATGGGTCAGCAGGGGGCTGCGCGGATCGGTGACGTAGGGGCCGGTGACGACGTCGGAACGCGCGGCGGTGACGCTGTGGTTGCCTTCGGTGCCGCCTTCGGCGGCGATCAGGTGGTACACGCCGTCGCGCTTGTACAGGTGCGGAGCCTCCACCCACGCCCCCCGTACGGCGCCCTGCCAGAGCACGTGGGTGGGGCCGATGAGCTTGAGGCGGTCGAGGTCGAGCTCGCGCATCCACAGCTCGCCGGGGCCGCCCTCGACCGCGTCCCTGCAGGCGGCGAGCCAGCACCGGCCGTCGTCGTCGAAGAACAGCGAGGGGTCGATGCCCTCGGCCTCCAGCGGGACCGGGTCGGACCAGGGCCCGGCCGGGTCGTCGGCGGTGACGATGAAGGTGATGCTGCCCTGCCGGTTCCTGGCCAGGGTGGAGACCACGTAGAACGTGCCGTCGTGGTGGCGGATGGTCGGCGCCCAGATGCCGTCGGAGACGTCCAGTCCCTCCAGTGACAGCGGGCCCGGCCGGGTCAGTACGTGGGTGAGCTGGCGCCAGTCGACCAGGTTCCGGCTGTGAAAGACGGGGATGCCCGGATAGTAGGCGAACGACGAGGTGACCAGGTAGAAGTCCTCGCCGACCCGGCAGATCGACGGATCCGGATGGCAGCCGGGCAGAACCGGGTTACGGAAGGTGAGCACGGGGGTGGGCTCCGAAGCGGTGTCGGCTCTGTTACGAGCGAGGGCTTGACAGGATGACAACGTTAACATCAGGTTAGATGCCAACGCACGACCCGGCAGTCCGCCGGATGCAGCACCTGTCCGAGGAGATCGTCATGACCCCACCCACCGTTCCCCCGCTCCGCCGCCGGAGCATGGTGAGCGCCGCATTGGCGCTGGCCCTGGCGGCGTCGCTGGCCGCCTGCTCGTCCGACGACACCTCCTCCTCCTCGGGAACGGCGAGCGCCGGCGGGCCGGTCACGCTGCAGGTCTGGACCTGGAACCTGAAGGGCGGCGACCCGGAGGCCGAGGCGATCATCAAGAAGTACCACCAGGAGAACCCCAACGTCACGATCAAGCTGTCGGAGGTCGGCGGGACCGCCGACACCGCCTCGAAGCTGCTCGCGGCCGATCAGGCCGGCGACACCCCTGACGTGGTGCAGCTGGAGTACCGCGGCGTGCCCGCCGTGGTGGTGGCCGGAGCCGTCAAGGACATCACCGCCGACGTGGCCGGCGTCAAGTCGGGCATCGAGTCCAACATCTGGGCCCTGACCACGTTCAACAACCAGGTCTACGGCGTGCCGCAGGACATCGGGCCGATGACGTTCACGTACCGGAAGGACCTGTTCGACAAGTACGGCGTCAAGGTCCCCAGCACCTGGGCCGAGTACGCCAAGGCCGCCGAGCAGATCCACAAGAAGGACCCTGACGCCTACATCGCCAGCTTCTCGGCCAGCCAGCTCGAGTTCTTCGCCGCCCAGGCCGCCCAGGCCGGCGCCCAGTGGTGGAGCAACGACGGCAAGGCGTGGAAGGTCGGCATCGACAGCGAGGCCTCGCTGAAGACGGCCGACTTCTGGGAGGACCTCGTGAAGCGCGACCTGGTCAAGGTCGAGCCGCTGCTCACGCCGGAGTGGAACGCCCAGGTCAACGACGGCAAGATCCTCAGCTGGGCCGCCGCGGCCTGGGCGCCCAGCGTGCTCTACTCGGTGGCGCCGGATACGGCGGGCAAGTGGGAGTCGGCACCGCTGCCGCAGTGGACGCCGGGCAATCCGGCCGTCCCGTTCCTGGGCGGCTCCGCCTATCTGGTGCCGGCCAAGTCCAAGCACGCCAAGGAGGCCGCGGCCTTCGCCGCCTGGCTGGGCGCCTCCGACGAGGGCTCCAAGTTGCAGCTCACCCTGGACATCTATCCCGGCGGGAACGCCGGCCGCCAGGCGACGCTGACCTCCGCGCCGCCGAAGCTGATGCCCCAGCAGAAGGACTTCTACCAGGTGACCGACCAGGTGATCAAGAACACCACCATCCCGGTGACCTGGGGACCCAACGTGAACGTGGCGCAGACCGCCTTCGGGGACGCGCTCAACAAGGCCGCGCTCGACAAGGCCTCGTTCCGCGCGGTCTACCAGGCCACGCAGCAGGCTGTCATCGCTGACCTGCAGAAGTCCGGCTATACAGTCACCAAGTAGGACACTCGGGGGCCCTCCGGGTCCCCGGTTCGACCCATCTCTGGACGTCTCATGCCCGCCACCTCCGCCGGCCGGCGAACGCGCCTGCGCGCCACAGCCACCCCCTGGCTGTTCGCCACGCCCGCGATCGTGCTTTTCACCCTGTTTCTGATCATCCCGATCGGTTACGCAATCTACCTGAGCTTCCGTGGCTTCCGCATCGAAGGCGGCGGCGCGTTCGGGCGGCGCGTACAGACCTTCATCGGGTTCGACAACTACACCGCCGCGCTCACCGACCCCGAGTACGTCGCCGGGCTCGGCCGCGTGCTGCTCTACGGCGTCATCGCCATCCCCAGCGTGCTGGGCCTGGCCTTGCTGTTCGCGCTGCTGCTGGACACCCCGAGGGTGCGGGCGCGCGGCTTCACCCGTACCGCGATCTTCCTGCCGTACGCGGTGCCCGGCGTGATCGCCAGCCTCCTGTGGGGCTTCCTCTACCTGCCCAGCACCAGCCCTGTCACCTACATCGCCAGGCAGCTGCACGCCGGGCCGCTGGACTTCTTCAGCTTCCCCGCCCTGTACTTCTCCCTGGCCAACATCGCGCTGTGGTCCGGCGTCGGCTTCAACATGATCATCATCTTCACGTCGCTGCGTTCCATCCCGACCTCCGTCTACGAGGCGGCCCGCATCGACGGAGCGAGCGAACTGCAGATCGCCTGGCGGATCAAGATCCCGCTGGTGGCCCCCGCACTGGTGCTCACCGGCCTGTTCTCCGTGATCGGCACCCTACAGCTGTACAGCGAGCCGGCCACGCTGCGCCCGATGACGACGACCATCAGCTCGACCTGGGTGCCGCTGATGAAGATCTACCAGGAGGCGTTCATGAACGACAACCTCGGCGGGGCCGCCGCCGCCTCCGTCGTGCTGGCCGCGGGCATCCTGGTCATCTCGCTGCTCCTGCTCCGTTTCTTCCAGCGCCGTACCTTCGGAGACAACGCATGAGCGCCACCCTCCATCACCGCCGCCGTCCCGGCGCGCGGCGGCGGCCGCGCCTGGCGCTGATCGTGCTGCTGCTCGGCGGGCTGTACTGCCTGACCCCCGTGGCCTGGGTGGTGATCGCCGCCTCCAAGACCTCGCGCGAGCTGTTCACCACCTTCTCCTTCGCCCCAGGCAGCGGCCTGGCGGACAACCTGGCCAACCTCAGCACCTACGGCGGCGGCCAGTTCTGGCAGTGGGGGCTCAACTCGCTGCTGTACGCCGGTCTCGGCGCCGTCCTGTCCACGCTCGTGTCGGCCATGGCCGGCTATGCCCTGGCCAAGTTCCGCTTCCGCGGACGCCAGGTCCTCTTCTCGGTGATCCTCGCCGGGGTGCTCGTGCCCGGCATCGTGCTGGCCGTCCCGCAGTACCTGCTCATGGCGGCCGTCGGTCTGGCCGGCACCCACTGGTCGGTGCTCCTGCCGGTCATCATCAACCCGTTCGGCATCTTCCTGTGCCGGGTCTTCGCCGCGGCCTCGGTCCCGGAGAGCACGCTGGAGGCGGCACGCCTGGACGGCGCCGGCGAGCTGCGCATCTTCGGCACCATCGTGCTGCCCATGATGGTGCAAGGGCTCGTCACCGTGTTCCTGCTGCAGTTCGTCGGCATCTGGAACAACTTTCTGCTGCCCTTCATCATGCTGTCCGACCAGGACAAATACCCGATCACCCTGGGCCTGTACACGTTCCTGGGCAAGGGCGCCGGCGACGGCGACCTGTACTCGCTGGTCATCACGGGCTCGGCCGTCGCCGTCATCCCGCTGATCGTTCTCGTCCTGGTCCTGCAGCGGTTCTGGCGCGCCGACCTGCTGGCCGGCGGATTGAAGGGATAGCCCCACCGATGAAGTTCACCGACGGGCTCTGGCAGATGCGGCCCGGCGTCACCCCGCTGTACGCGGCCGAGGCGTACGACATCGAGACCGAGGAGAGCGCGTTCACCGTCACCGCGCCCACCACGGTCATCCACCGCCGAGGCGACACGCTCAACCGGCCGGTGCTCTCGCTGCGGCTGTCGTCACCGCTGGAGAACGTGATCCGCGTCCGCATCGACCACCACCTGAGTGACGAACGCGGCTTCGAGCTCGTCGGCGCCGAGGACGGCCCCGAGGATGGGCCCAAGGATGGGCACGGCATCGTCAAGGCGGACGACGCGAACGGCGCGACGCTCACCAGCGGCGCGCTCAGCGCGACCATGGCACCCGGAGCCCCCTGGAACCTGTCCTTCCACGGCGACGGGCGCCCGCTGACCTCCAGCGGTCCCAAGTCCATCGGATACTTCCAGCTGGCCGCGGACGCGCTGACCGACCCGGGCCCGGTCGGCAACCCCCGGACGGGCCGCTCCGTCCACCTCGCCCAGCAGCTCGCGCTGGGCGTGGGCGAGGCGGTCTACGGGCTGGGGGAACGCTTCGGACCGCTCGTCAAGAACGGCCAGACGGTGGAGATCTGGAACGCCGACGGCGGGACCTCCTCGGAGCAGGCCTACAAGAACGTGCCGTTCTACCTCACCAACCGCGGCTACGGCGTCTTCGTGAACCACCCCGGGCACGTCTCGTACGAGATCGGGTCGGAGGCGGTGCAGCGGGTGCAGTTCTCGGTCGAGGGAGAGAGCCTCGAGTACTTCGTGATCTACGGGCCGGCCCCCAAGCAGATCCTGGAACGGTACACCGCGCTCACCGGCCGTCCCGCGCGCCTGCCCGCGTGGTCGTACGGCCTGTGGCTGTCGACCTCGTTCACCACCCGCTACGACGAGCGGACCGTGACCTCGTTCATCGACGGCATGGCCGAGCGCGACCTGCCGCTGTCGGTCTTCCACTTCGACTGCTTCTGGATGCGCGAGTTCAACTGGTGCGACTTCGCGTGGGACCCGCGCGTCTTCCCCGACCCCGAGGGCATGCTCGCCCGCCTGCATGCCAAGGACCTGCGCGTCTGCGTGTGGATCAACCCCTACATCGCCCAGCGCTCGCCGCTGTTCGCCGAGGCCGCTGAGCAGGGCTTCCTCCTCAGGCGTCCTGACGGCTCGGTCTGGCAGTGGGACCTGTGGCAGGCCGGCATGGGGCTGGTCGACTTCACCAACCCCGATGCGACGCGGTGGTTCCAGTCGAAGCTGCGCGCGCTGCAGGACCAGGGAGTCGACGCGTTCAAGACCGACTTCGGGGAGCGCATCCCGCTCGACGTCGCCTACTTCGACGGCTCCACGCCCGAACGGATGCACAACCTCTACACGCACCTCTACAACAGCGCGGTGTTCGAGGTGCTCGAGGAACGACGCGGCCGGGGCGAGGCGGTGCTGTTCGCGCGGTCGGCGACCGCCGGCGGTCAGCGGCTGCCGGTGCACTGGGGCGGCGACTCGGGATCGACGTACGAGTCCATGGCGGAGAGCCTGCGCGGCGGCCTGTCACTCGCGTTCTCCGGCTTCTCCTTCTGGAGCCACGACATCGGCGGCTTCGAGGGCACCCCGGACCCCGGCGTCTTCAAGCGCTGGGTCGCCTTCGGGCTCATGTCCTCCCACTCGCGGCTGCACGGCTCGTCGTCGTACCGCGTGCCGTGGGCCTTCGACGAGGAGGCCGTGGAGGTGACCCGGCTGTTCACGAAACTCAAGCTCCGCCTGATGCCGTACCTGTACCAGGCGGGCGTCCAGGCGCACGAGAGCGGGACACCCGTCATGCGGCCCATGGCGATGGAGTTCCCCGGGGACCGCAACGTCACCTACCTCGACACCCAGTACATGCTCGGCCCCGACCTGCTCGTCGCGCCCGTCTTCAGCCCCGACGGGACGGTCGAGGTCTACCTGCCCGACGGCACGTGGACGAACTACCTGACGGGTGAACGCGTCGAGGGTGGCCGCTGGCGTACCGAGACGCACGGCTTCACCTCGATGCCGATCTACGTGCGCGAAGGCGCCGTCCTGCCCGTCGGGGCCAGGGACGACCGGCCCGACTATGACTACCTCGACGGCCTGACCCTGCGCGTGTACCCGGGCCCGGACGGCGAGACCACCCTCACGGTCACCGACCAGGCCTCCGGCGAGCCCACGCTGTTCACCGTCGCCCGCTCCGGCGGGGAGGTCTTGGTCTCGTCCTGCCTCGCCACCGGCTGGAGGTACGAACTCGCCTGACGAGTCGGTTGACCTTGTCACGGGCGTCAACGTTTACCCTCGACCCCTCTGACATCGACGAACGGACGCACATGAGCACGGATCGGGCCACGCTTCTCAAGCACGACCAGAGCTTCTTCGACGCCTTGGTGGCGGGCGATCTCGGCGTGCTTGAGGAGCTGCTGTCGGACGACTTCATCCTGGTGGGCCTGCAGGACGGGGCCGTCGCTGACAAGCGGATCGTGCTTGACCTTGTGGCGTCCGGAGCTCTTGCGTTTCCCCGGATCGACTCGTTCCCGGATGAGGCGATCGTCCGCGTCATCGGGAACGTCGGCATCGTGGTGGGGCGTACCGGAATGAAGGTGACCAACCCGGACGGCACCACGTACAGCGCCGGGAGCCGTTACACCCACGTGTACGCCACCGGGTCCCCCGGCACCTGGCGCCTCACCTCCGCCCAGGGCACCGCCATCAGGCCCTGACCCGATCGCATCACGTGGCTTCTTCTTCGGCCGGCACCTTCGCCTTCGCAGATCTTGCCGGCAGCAGCGAGACCGTGCCCAGCAGCCAGTCCGCCAGACGGTCGCGTTCGACCAGGATGAGCGGCGTCCGTGCGCCCAGCGCCTCGAGTCTGGCCTGTTTGGTGAGGCGGCCGGAGGTGACCAGCACGCCGGTGTGGCCGGCGAAGGTGTTGGCCAGCGCACCCAGGAAGTTGCGCACCTCGGGCGCGCCGACCGTCTTGCTGTAACGCTTGCACTGGACGGCGTACCGGCCGTGTCCTGGAGCGAGGGCCGTGATGTCCACGCCGCCATCACCGGCACGGCCGCACTCGCGGACCTTACGGAAGCCGTCAGCGATCATCCGCTCGGCGACGAGATGCTCGAACGCGGGGCCCGCCATCCGGTCGACCTTCTCCAGGTGGGCATTGGCGGCCAGGAACCGCTGTCTCTCCGCCTCGATCATGCGGTACCGGAGGACGAGCCCGCCGACGAACACCACCGCGAGCAGGCCAGCGGTCCCCGCAGCCCAGCCTGGGTACTCGCGGGCGAACCACACGACGACGGCGCTCAGGAGGCACGCCCCCGTAACCGCCCACTGCCTCTTGCGTGATCTCCGCTTACCGCTTCCTCTCTTGGAGCCCCTCGCCATGGTTCCTCCTCGATGGTGGCGTCGAACAGGCTGTCACAAACGGCGCGGCCATCTTGTCCTCACTCTGAACAGTCCCTGTTTGGATGGAGGACAACATGAGCGCTGAACACGCACACCTGCCCCCAGGCGTTGAAGTGATCACAACCCTGCCGGAAGCGGCGGCCCGGATCCCCGCCGGCGCCGAGGCCAGGACCGTCCGGGTCACCCTGTCGCCCGGCGACCCCGGCGCACCGCCACACCGCCACCCCGGGCCACTCTTCGGCTACGTGACCCAAGGCGAGATCCTCTTCGAGCTGGAAGGGCAGCCACCCCGGGTGCTCAAGGCCGGCGACGCCCTGTTCGAACCCGGCGGCGACGTCATCCACCTCCAAGGCGCCAACAACCTCCCGGACGCGCAGTCGCAGCTGGTGGTGACCATGTTCGCGCCGCCGGGAACCCCGATCCTGACCCTGGTCAGCGCGGAGGAACTGGCCGAACGGCGACACCTGCGGGTCACCCAGCCATAGGGATGTCTGAGCGTGCGGCGGCGCCGCGGCCGTCGAGGCGACCGCGGACCGCCTCTACTGCTCGCCCTGGGACAGGTGGGCCTTGGCGTCGTCATAGGAGGCGTCGCCGCTCGTCCCGGCAGGCCGGTAGACCAGGTACAGCACGCCCGTCGCGAACGTCTCGGACTTGATCAGCTCCAGAGGGACCGAGCTCTCCCCCTCGTCGAACAGGCGCTCGCCCTTGCGGACGGCGATCGGGTGCACCAGCAGGTGCAGTTCGTCCAACAGCCCCGCGGCCAGCAGCTGGCGGACCACCGAGACCGAGCCGCTGATGGCGATACGGCCGCCCTGCTCCTTCTTCAACGCGGTCACGGCCTCGGCCAGGTCACCCTGGAGCAGCTCGGAGTTGCGCCAGGTGAACTCCAGGGGCTGGCGCGACACGACGATCTTCCGTGCGTCGCCGAGCGTCTTCGCGAAGCCGGCGTCCTCGCCGCCCTCGGCCTCCCGCTCCGGCCACGCCCCGGCGAAGCTGTCATAGGTCTTGCGCCCCAGGAGCAGGGTGTCGGCCATCTGCGCCGACACGGCGGCGCCCATCTCGTCGTTGAAGTACGGGAAATGCCACGCCGCCGGCTCCTCGACGACACCGTCGAGCGAGATGAACAGGCTTGCGACGATCGTCCTCATGAAATCCTCCAAGGAAGGGGCGGGCCGTCCGGCCCGGCCGTTCTGATGTGCTTGTAGTCTCGCGGGGCCTGCTTACGGATTGCTTAAGGTCTCCCTTTGGGTCGGGCGGACATACGACCGGGGCAGGCGGGGTAGCGCGCTGCGAATGGGATCAGTTCCGGCATCCGGGCTGCGGCGGCGGCTCGTCACTCTCTTGATCGCCGTTCTGCTGCTCGGCATCACCGAGTCCATGATCGGTCCCTACCTCGTCCTGTTCGGTGTCGAACGCCTGCGGTTGTCGGCACTGGAGATCGGCCTGTTCGTCTCGCTCACAGCGGTCAGCGGCATGGCCGTCAGCGTCTGGTTCGGTCGCCGCTACGACCGCCGTCCCAGCCGATGGCCCACGGTGGTGGCCGCGGCGCTGGCCGGGACGGGCTACCTGCTGCTCCTGCTGACCCCGTCATACCCGCTGCTGCTCCTCATCGGTGTGGTGTTCCTCGGCGCGGGCAGCGCGGTGTTCCCACAGCTGTTCGCCCTGGCCAAGAGCGACGCGGACGGGCCGGGCGGCGGCACACCCATCCTGCGCTCGGCGTGGTCGCTCGCCTGGGCGATCGGCCCGCCGGCCGGTGGCGCGCTGCTGGGCGGGCCCGGCTACTCCGGGGTGCTCACGGCCACGGCCTGCGGGTTCTGCCTGGTGGTCGTGGCCGTGTTCCGGGTCGATGCCCGCTCGCCGGCTCCGTCCCGGCCCGTCAAGGAGCGGAGCGACCGGCCGCTGTCCTCGCCGGCCGTCGCCCTGTCGATCGCCGGCTTCGCGCTGTTCCACGTCGCGATGTTCTCGGGCGCGGTGGCGCTGCCGCTCTATGTCACCGAGGCGCTGCACGGCTCGGCCGATGCGGTGGGATGGATGTTCAGCGTCTGCGCGGCGGCCGAGATCCCCGCGGCGCTCGCTCTGCTGGTGTTACCAGGCCGCTGGAGCAGGGAGCGGATGATCCTGATCGGCATGGGGCTCATGATCGCGTACTTCGTGCTGGTGGCGGCGTTCACCGGGATCGTGGCGCTGGTGCTCGTCCACATCGCCCGGGGGGTGGCCATCGCGGTGGTGGGCGCGCTGGGCATCAGCCACATGCAGGACCTGCTGCCGTCCGCCCCGGGACGGGCCACCACCTTGTTCGCCAACACCGCGACGGCCGGCTCGCTCGTGTCGGGCATCGCCGCCGGCGGCATCTCCCATGCCCTCGGCTACCGTGCGGCCCTGCTCGCCTGTGGCGTGCTCAGCGCCGTGGCGTGGCTGCTGTTCCTCCTCGCACGGCGCCGGGCGGCGGCTGCGCCGGTCTGACCAGGCTCGTCAGCCGACGTGGACGTGTGGCCGGCGTTCCGGGTCAGGTTCGGCCTGGCGCAGCACCTCCCTGGTCAGTGGCGGTACGTCGCCGCCGCCGAAGACCAGGTAGCGCAGCATCGCGACGGCCGGGTTGCCCTCGGCCCAGTGGAAGTAGATGTGCGGCACTCCCCCGGTCCGTTCGCGCAGGAAGAGCAGCAGCGCGGCCAGCGAGTTCGGGACGGCCGAGCTCTCGATGGTGAGGATCTTGTGGCCGTACCGCTCCTCGCCCTTGACGTGCAGCTCGGTCTCGAACTCCGACGCGTCCGGCACCGTCACCTCCACGAACAGCACCGGCTCCGAGCTGCGCAAGCGATGGGTCTGCCAGGTCTCGCGCAGCTTGTCGTTGTATTCGGCCTGGTCGCGGGCGTTCGGCTCGTTGGCGATCACGTGGATGTCGCCGCACGCGTCGTTGACGAACTCCTCGGCCAGCCCGTCCAGACGCACCTCGGTCACCCGCAGCTCGGTGGAGCGGGTGACCCGGGAGACCAGCGAGGTGACGATGATCGCCGCGATGAAGAATGAGGCGATCTTGACGCCGTCCGGCCGTTCGATCACGTTGTCCACCAGGGTGTAGCCCAGCACCGCCGAGATCAGCGCGAATCCCGCCGCCGCCGCGTGCTGGCGCTTCTTGCGGGCCGACAGCGTCACCGCCACCGCCGCCGACAGCATGAGCACCAGCACGCCGGTGGCGTACGCGCCGCCCTGGGCGTCCACGTCCGCGTCGAAGATGATCGTGATAGCGAACCCGATCAGCGAGAACACCACCACCAGCGGCCGCACCGCGCCCGTCCACTCCGGCGCCATGCCATAGCGCGGAAGGTACCGCGGCACCAGGTTGATCAGCCCCGCCATCGCCGACGCCCCGGCGAACCAGAGGATCGCGATCGTGGACACGTCATAGGCCGTGCCGAACCAATCGCCCAGGAAGCTGTGCGCCAGGTACGCCAGCGCCCGCCCGTTCGCCTTGCCGCCCTCCTCGAACTCGTGATGCGGGATCAGCACGGTCGTCACGAAGCTGGAGAAGACCAGGAACACGCTCATGATCAGCGCCGCGGTGGTCAGCAGCCGCCGGGTGCCCCTGATCCGTTCGGCGATGTCGCCCTTGACCACGGGCATCACGGCGACGCCGGTCTCGAAGCCGGACATGCCCAGCGCCAGCTTCGGCATTACCAGGAGCGACAGCCCGATCATGGCGAGCGGGCTGGAGTAGTTCACGCCGAGCGCGCCCTGCCAGTCCACCACGACCTGCGGGGCCTCCAGCACGTGCACGAGGGCCACCGCGATCACGACCGCGTTCAGCCCCAGGTAGACGAAGACCAGCACCACGGCGATGCCGATCGCCTCGGTGAAGCCCAGCATGAACACCCCGCCCAGCGCCGCCAGCAGCACCAGCGTCACGAGCACCTGCTGTCCGGCCAGGGCGTCGGGCACGAACGGGTTCTCCAGGATGTGCGCGGTCGCGTCCGCCGCCGACAGCGTCATCGTGATCACGAAGTCGGTGGCGGCGAAGCCGAGCAGCGCCAGCACGAAGATCTTGCCCCACCACTGGGGCGCGAGCTTCTCCAGCATCGCGATCGAGCCCTGCCCGTACGGGCTCTCGGCGGCGACGCGCCGGTAGACCGGCAGCGCGCCCAGCAGCGTCAGCGCCACCAGGAACAGAGTGGCGAGCGGGGAGAGCAGTCCGGCCGCCAGCGCGGCGATGCCCGGCTGGTAACCCAGCGTGGAGAAGTAGTCCACGCCGGTCAGGCACATCACTCGCCACCACGAGTGCTTGACGTGGGGACCGTGCTCGATCTGCTTACGGTCGGTCTGCAGTCCCTCCAACAGCCAGGAACGCAGCGTCCCTTCCGTAGCGGCCGGCCGTTTCGCCAGCACCATAACGGTCACTCCTCGTCAAAACCCCGCAAAGACGCATCGGACACTACCTGTGCCGAAAGAGCGATTGACGAGGTGAGGGCGTCAAGAAAACGTATAAATCAGCGCAGGTGTCCGGCCTCACCCGGTGACCGCGGGCACGCGGGTGAACAGCCGGCCGGCGAGGTCGACACCCACGATCGTGCCGCTGTCGTCGCGGGTGAAGTAGCCGCGCTGCCCCTTCAGGCCGCCCTCGGTGACGATGTACTCCTCGCCGTCGCCGGGCAGGAAGCCGATGGCGGCCGGCGGGTAGTCCGGGGGCATGTCGGCGTCGGAGGCCTGGCGGATCTCCGGCTTGATCCCGACCCCGAGCGTGAGCTGCTGCCCGTCGGTGGCGATGTCGAGGTTCATGGCGTCGATCTCGTAGTGGCCGGCGACCTCCCGCGCCCGCGACTCGTCGTACGGGATCGGCTCGGGGTCGCGTTCGACCACGCCGAGGTAGCGCTCCAGCGCCCAGCGGAGGACGGCCTGGTTGAAGGGGTAGCCGTCCGGGCCGGCGTTGGCCAGGGAGACGACGGCGAAGTCGTGTTCGGGCGCGATGAGCAGCTCGGCGAACTGGCCGTTGCCCGATCGTGCGGACGCCGCCCACCTCACGCAGGAACCAGCAGATCCCGAAGCCGTCGCCGAGCGTGCTGGAGCGCAGCTCGACCGTCTGCTCCCGCATGCGGTGCAGCGCCTCGGCGGGCAGCACCCCGTCACCGGTGCCGAGATGGAAGCGGGCCCAGCGCAGCAGGTCGCTCACCGATGACACGATGCCCCCGCCGGGGTTGCACCCAGACGATGGCCGTCGCCGCTGACAGCGCTCTGAGATCGCGCTGTCAGGAAGCTCCGGCCGCCGTCCGAGGGCGTCAGCGACGGCGTCGCGAACGGTCCGCACCCCCGATCACGTGCTGCGACGGCCTCCTGGGCCCCACTACTGTCCCAGGAACGCGCCGACCTGGGCGGCGAACTCCTCCGGGCTCATGATCCGCACCCCGAGCGTCTCGGCCTTGGCCCGTTTCGAGCCCGCCTTCTCCCCCGCCACCAGCAGCGACGTCTTGGCGGACACGCTGGAGGAAGCCTTGCCGCCCGCCCGCTCGATCAGCTCGTTCATCTCGTTGCGTGACAGGGCCGCCAGCGGCCCGGTCATCGCGCCGGTGACCACGATGGACATCGAGGCCAGCGGCAGCTCCACCGCCGTGTCGGGTGCCTCGGAGGCGGGCGTGACGCCGGGCTCGGTCATGTTGACCCCGGCCTGGACGAGCTTGTCGATGAGCGGGGCGAGCTCGGTCAGCTCGGCGACCACGACCGGCGCCTTCTCCGGGCCGATGCCCTCCACCTGCTGGATCGCCTCGGCGTCGGCGGCGCGGATGGCGTCCATCGTGGCGAAGTGGCGGGCGATGCGGCGGCTCATGGACCGGCCGGTGCCGCGCACGCCGAGCGCCGCGAAGACGCGGCTGAGGGGGCGCGCCTTGGCCTGCTCGATGGCGGCCAGCAGGTTGTCGGTGCTGGTCTCGCCCATGCGGTCCAGGCCGAGCAGCTGCTCGCGGGTCAGGAAGAACAGGTCGGCGAAGTCGGCGATCAGCTCGGCGTCGAGCAGCTGCTTGATGCGGTTTTCCGCCAGACCCTCGATGTCGAGCTGGTCGCGGCCGACCGCGTAGATGATGGAGGCGATCGCGCGGCAGCCGCGCCCGCGTACGCATCGCCAGCGCTCCTGCGAGCTGTCGATGGCGTCGCCGCACGACGGGCAGACCTGCGGGATCTCGATGGGCTGCTCGTCGCCGGTGCGCAGGTGGACGACCGGCGCCTCGACCCTGGGGATCACGTCGCCCGCCTTGTAGACGGTCACGCTGTCGCCCAGCATCAGCCCGCGCCGGGTGATGTCGGCCACGTTGTGCAGGGTGGCGTAGGTGACGATGCTGCCGTCCAGCTCGACCGGCTCCAGCACGGCGCGCGGGGCGATGACGCCGGTGCGGCCGGTGTTCCACTCCACGGCGAGCAGTTTGGTGATCTTCTCGGTGGCGGGCAGCTTGTAGGCGATGGCCCAGCGGGGTGCGCGGGAGCTGAATCCGGCCTCGGCCTGGTCGGCAGCCAGGTCACACTTGATCACGATGCCGTCGATGCCGAACGGCAGCTCGGCGCGGACCGCGGCGATCTCCCCGACGCGCTCCTGCACCCGCTCGAGGGTCTCGGCGACGATCCCGGCCACGGGTGTGGCGGCCGTCGTCTGCACGCCCTGCGCCGCGGCCCACTCCATGATCTGGCTGTGCGGCAGCTCCCGCAGCCGCACCGCCGGCTCCGAGGCGTCGTCCGGCGGCGGCAGCACGCCGTAGCCGAAGAAGGTCAGCTCGCACACGTACGGCCGGTCCTGCGCGCGCAACGTGCCCGCCGCCGCGCTGCGCGGATTGGCGAACGTGGTGCCGTCGTGCGCCTGTCGCTTGGCACAGGCCTCCTCGAACTGCGAGGCGGTCATCATGACCTCGCCGCGGACCTCCACCGTCACCGCGTCGGCCAGCCGGTCCGGCAGGCCGACGATGGTGCCGATGGCGTGCGAGACATCCTCCCCGGCGCTCCCGTCGCCGCGCGTGACCAGCTGGGCCAGGCGGCCGTGCCGGTAGCGGGCCGAGATCGCCAGGCCGTCGAGCTTGGGCTCCACGCTCCACGCCGTCACCGGCCGGCCGAGCCGGCGCTCCAGCCCGGCCGCCCAGTCGGCGAGCTGCTCGGCGCCGAACACGTTGTCCAGGCTGAGCATGGGCACGGTGTGCGGCACATCGCCCACCACGGCCCCGCCGGCCACCTTGCCCGTGGGCGAGAACGGCAGCACCGCCTCGGGGTGCTGCTCCTCGTACGCCTGGATGCCGCGGACCAGCCGGTCGTAGGCGTCGTCGTCGAGCGTGGAGGTGCCGTCGGCGTAATAGGCCGCGGCCGAGTCCACGGCCAGCTGAACGGCCTCGGCGTAGGCCGTGTCGTCGGCCAGGACGGTGAGAGGGGGTGCGTCGCTCATGGCTCCACCATGCCGGGTGCCACCGACAATTCCCGCAGCCGCGCGGAGGACCCTGATCAGTCGGCGACGAGGGTGTCGAGCGTGAGGGTCTCCTCGCCGGACGGGCCGGTGAGACGGATCGACAGCTCCCATGCGCCCGCCATGAAGAACAGGTCGTCGCCCTCGGCGGCGAAGTGGCCGGGGGCGGTCTTCCTGGCGGTGACCTCGGGCATCGAGTGTCCCATGGTGAGCATCACGGCGGCGACGGTGACCGTGTCGGCCTGGCCCTTGTCCACTTGTACGTCGATCGCGTCCCGCTCGGCGGTGACGGTGACGGCGTAGCGGGTCCCCGTCGTGGTGACCGGGGTCGCGCCCGAGGTTCGGGCGACGATGAACGCGGCCACCACGACCGCCACGAGCCCGGCGAGCACCAGCAGGCGTATCAGGCCCTTGCTCGGCATCATCGGGGGACCTCCACGGTGAAGGGCACGGTGGTGATGCCGCGGTCTGTGGCGTACTGCGTCCAGGCGAGGTAGCGGCCCGGCGTGGGGAAGCTGAAGGTGAAGCGCAGCCGGCTGCCGGGTGTCCCCATCTCGTGGACGTGCCCGAGGAACTGGCCGTCCTCGCTGCGTACGATGAGGTGCCCCGCCATCCCGAGCCACGGCCGCGGCGTCCCGCTGGTGCTCACCTCGACGGTGGCCGGCCGCCCCGCCTGCGGTACGGCGGGCGTCACCGTGACCGTGCCGCCGGTGGCGGCGGCGTCCTGGATCGCCGGGTCGGACGTGGCAGCCGTGGCGGCCGCCGGCCCGGTGACCGTGAAAGAGCCGGTGAGGAGCTGGCCGCCGGAGTCGGTGCGTTCGAGCTCGACGTAGGTGAGATAGCGCCCGGGGCGGTCGGCGCGCAGCCGTACCTCCAGGCGGCCGGGCGCGGTGCGCAGCGGATGGACGTGGCGGAAGTAGCGGCCGTCCTCGCTGGTGACCACCAGGTGCGCCATGGCCTCGTGGTGGATGGCGAGGTCGTCGACGGGTCGGCCGGTGGACCCGTCGGACAGGTCCACCCGCGCCACGAACTCCTCGCCCGCGGCGGGGCGGGCGGGGACGGTGGTGAGTACCCGCTGCACGTACGGCCGCCCGATCGCCGAGTCCGTGGGGCGCGGCTCGGCGCCGTCCGGCGCGCCGGCGGGCAGCCACGGCTCGAGGACCACGATCAACGCGGCCACCGCGACCCCCGCGGCGGCCACCGCGGTCACCACGAACGCCGGACGGCCGCGCCGGTTGAACGCCCCGGTGAGCAGGCCGCCCACCAGGAGCAGACCGGCCACGAACAGGCCACCGTAGATCAGGAACTCCCACCCCGACCCGCGGTCCACCAGGACCCGGAACGGGATCACCGCGCTCTCGCCCCCGGCGCCGACGGTCAGCTCGTGCGGACCGGTCTCCTCGACCCCCAGCTGGGCGGGGCGGCCCGGCGCCACCGTGCCCTGCACGACACGACCGTCCGCCACGGAACGGAGCCGCAGGCTCAGCTCCGGGGCGGTCGGAAAGCCGATCACCTCGACGCGCAGCGGCCCCGGCACCCGGGTCGTGGCCTTGATCACCAGGGTCAGCTCTGAGCCCGCGATCGTCTGCGCGATCCGCAGGTCCGCGCCCGCCTTGACGACGTGTGCCGCCGCCGGCGGCGCCAGCGCCACCAGCAGCAGGGCGACCAGGCAGAGTAGCCGCGTCATGCCCGCCGGTCGCCGGACCCGCCGGCCTCTGCGGGCATCGCGTTCGGGAGGAACAGGGCACCGAGGGCGAGGCCGATGAGACCGGCCACGACGGGTGCGCCGGTCCACAGCTCGGGGATGGCGGGCAGCCGCCCGGCGACCACGGAGGAGACCGCGATGTACAGGGACCAGGTGGCGAACGCCGACAGCCCGGCGAAGGCCCAGTAGGCGGCCCGGCGCTCCCGTGAGGGACGCAGCCACCGGATCAGCAGGTCGCCCACCACCCCCGCGGCGACGAACGTCAGCAGGGTCGGCAGGTTGCGGAAGGCGGTCTGCGCGCCCGGCATGAGCACGCCGACCACGGACAGCACGGTCACGCTGCCGAACGGAAGCCGCCAGCGCCGCAGGAGGAACAGCACCGGAGCGAGCAGGATGACGTTCGTGATGACCATCGACGCGGCCAGGCGGGAGGTCATGCCGTCCTCCATGCTGGAGAAGGCCCGGATTACGCCCTCCGCGCCCCACTCCATGGCGTCGGCGTACGACAGGAACAGCGACACCAGCGTGGCGCCGAAGCCGAGCCCGATCAGCGCGGGCAGCAGCCGCGACAGCCGGGGCCGGTCCCCGATGTCCGGGGCGTTCCAGGCCGAGCGGAGCGGGGTCGTGATGATGAGCATCATCGTCACGATCAACCCCAGGTGGGAGGGGCTGAACAGGATGTTGATGGTCTGCTCGATGCCCAGGAACGTGTGCCACATCATGTCGGCGAACCCGAACGCGGCGAACGCCGGGATGGCGACCAGCCCCGCGAGGTATCCGTTCGGCACCGCGGCCAGCCCGCTCCGGCCGGCGCGCACGTTGCGGTAGACCTGCCAGATGATCCAGGCCGACACCGCCGCGAACCCCGAGTAGAACGCCGCGTGCCAGGGCGTGAAGAACGTCTCCAGCCCGGCCAGGTTGCTGTGCGCCCAGGCGTCGATCATCAGCCCCACGCCGAACCAGACGCCGAGCAACGCCATGACCAGGTCCGTCCGGGGGGTCACCCACGTGCGTGTCTCCCCGGAGTCCGCGAGCAGCCGTCGTACTCCAGGACTCACCGCCGTCATCAGTACGCTCCTTCCAGTCGATCCGATCATTCGCGACCGGGCCCGGAAAGGGAACCCGGCTGGCACTCACGGAGAGGTACGGTTACCCGCACCCCTCATGCGTTCAGGTACCGCAGCACCGCGAGCACCCGCCGGTGGTCGTGGGCGCTCGCCTCCAGCCCGAGCTTGGCGAAGATGCTGGTGCAGTGCTTCTCCACGGTGCGTTCGGCGATGGCCAGCCGCTCGGCGATCGCCATGTTCGTACGCCCCTCGGCCATCAGGCGCAGTACGGCGCGCTCACGCTCGGTGAGCAGGCCCAGCGGGTCGCCGGGCTGCCGGTGGCGGCCGACAAGTTGCTCGACGACGACCGGGTCCAGCGCGGACCCGCCCGATCCCACCCGCCGGATGGCCGCGGCGAACTCGGCCAGGTCGGACACCCGGTCCTTGAGCAGGTAGCCCACGCCCTCGGTGCGGCCGCCGAGCAGCTCGACCGCGTAGCTCACCCGTACGTGCTGCGACAGGACGAGCACCCCCACCGCCGGGTGCCGCTCCCGCAGCGCGACGGCCGCCCGCAGCCCCTCGTCGGTGTGCGTGGGCGGCAGGCGGATGTCGAGCACGGCCACGTCGGGCGGGTCCTTCTCGACATGGGCGAGCAGGTCCTCGGCGTAGTCGACGCACGCCGCCACCGTGAACCCCGACTCGGCGAGCAGCCGGGCCAGGCCCTCGCGAAAGAGCGTGGAGTCCTCGCAGATCGCTACGCGCACGGCAGGACCACCTTCAGCACGGTTCCCTTCCCTGGTGGGCTCTCGATCGTGAGTCTGCCGCCGTTGGCCTCGGCGCGGTCGGCGAGCCCGGCGAGCCCCGAGCCGCGCGCGGGATCGGCCCCGCCGGCGCCGTCGTCGCCCACCTCGACCCAGAGGCGGCGGCCGTCGTGGGCGAGCCGTACCCACGCCTTCGACGCGGCGGCGTGCCTGGTCACGTTGGCCAGGGCCTCGTTGACGATGTAGTAGGCCGCGCTCTCCACGGACTGCGGCAGCGGCTGGTCCAGCGCCAGATCGCAGGTGACGGCCATGGGGGCGACCGCGGCCAGCTCCTTGACCGCGCCCGCCAGGCCGCGCTCCGTCAGCACCGGCGGGTGGATGCCATGGCTGACCGCACGCAGGTCGTCCAGCGCGGTCAGCACCGCCGTCTTGGCCTCGCCGATGAGCGGGACGGCCCGTCCCGGGTCGGTGCCGGCCTCCGCCAGCCCGAGCGCCATCGCCGCGGACAGCAGCCGCTGCTGCACACCGTCGTGCAGGTCGCGTTCGATCCTGCGGCGCTCGGCCTCGCCCCACTGCAGCATCCGCCGCCGCGAGGCCGCGAGCTGCCGCAGCCGGGCCCGCAGGTCCGCGGTGAGCCGCTCGTTCTCCAGGGCGAGCGCCGCGGCGGCGCACGCGGCCTCGACGAGCAGGGGCTGCTCGAGGAGGGCGGCGTCGTGCACGAGTACGGCGAGCGGCGCCTCGCCCTGGTCGACGCGGGTGACGACCCTGCCCGGCCCCGGGTCCAGGGCGACCGGGCGGCCGTCGGCGTCCACGTAGCGGTCCTGCTGGGCCGTCCAGTAGCCCACGATCAGCCCCGGGTCCCGCAGGGTGGCGGCCAGCTCGTCACGCAGGCTGTGCGGCCGTTCGCGCCTGCTCAGCCGCACCACGAGGTCGGCCACGCGGCCGTGGTCCATCCGGCTTCGCATGAGCCCGGCCAGGTACGCCAGTGGGACCGCCATGAAGGCCCCCAGCATGACGAGCGCGAGGGGGACCTGCAGCGGGTTCGGGCCGAAGAGGCCGGACATGCGGTCCACGGCGAAGGAGGCCGTGGCGAGTATCGAGGCGCCGGTGACCGGCGCGACCGCCCGGCGCTGCGCCATGCTCGCCTGCTGCCAGCGCTTGACCGTGAGAGCGAGCACCGCACCGGAGATGAGGACGGTCACCTGCCAGGAGGAGTCGTCGAGCGCGACGGCGAGGGTCCGGAGCGGTGGGGACAGGGGAAGGTACGTGGCGGCCTGGGCCGAGGGCAGCAGGAGAGCCGCCACGTACGCCAGCCCGGCCACCACCCGGTAGGAGACGAAGCGCAGCCTGCCGGTGGGAAAGGCGAGGAACAGGTGGCAGGCGACCGCCGCCCACATGCCGCACAACGCCAGCGCCCACAGCACGTCCCCGGGATGGAACAGCAGCTGCTGCGGAAGCCAGGCGACTCCGACCGCCACCATGAGCGGGCCGACCTGGTTACGTGGATGCTCCCGCCAGGCCACGGTCCCGGCCGTGAGGAAGGAGAGGCCGACCAGCGCGCCGAGCATCCAGATCGGGCCGTGCCGCCAGATGGGGCCGTGCCCGGTCCCGAGGACGTTGACGACCAGCAGCCACGTCCCTGCCGCCGCGACGGCGAGTAAACCGGTGGTGCCCCTGGAACGCGTCGCCATCGCCCACCCCCGATGGGGATTCTACGGGCGAACCGCCCGGAATGAGGCTGAGCGCGGGCTCGCGGTCACCGCGGGGTGAGCCGGATCACCGGATACTCGCGGTCGGATTTGCTCTGGTACTTCGCGATGCGGGGCTGGGCGGCGGCGATGCGCTGCCAGGCCCGCTCGCGGTCGGCGCCGCCGAGCCGGTGCGGCGTCACCGGCATGGCGTCGCGGCCCGGCAGTTCGATCGCCGCCCGGTCGGGGTGCGCCATCAGGTTGGCGTGCCAGTCCGGGTGCCGGCTCCCACCGCCCGACGCGACGATCAGCCAGGCGTCCTCGCCGTCGGCGAACCACGCCACAGGCGTCTCCCTCGGCTGCCCGCTCCGCCGGCCCACCGTGTTCAGGATCAGCACGTCCATGCCCATGAACGTGCCGCGGCCGCGCCGGATCTTGCGGTTCATGCGGGCGTTCGTCTTGCGCTGCAGCCACCGTGACAGCGCTCCGGGCGTGCCGGGCTCGCGCGCCGCGCGGCCGCTTGCTTGCTGGTTCTGTGCCATGTCGCCAACGTTAGGCAGCGGGGCCGCGGGCCTGCTTCTCCATTCCTGATCGGTCCGTCCCACCCCGGGGCGGAATATTCTGTTGCGGTTTCTCTGCTGATGACCGCACTATGTTCGGCATGTTCCTGCACGCTCTCCTCGCCACACCCGCGGTGCCGGGTGTGCTTGAGCGTGCCTGCGACGGCCTGGAGCGCTGACCTCTTCCCGTACGTCCTGAAGTGACCCGGCGGGGGGAGGTTGTCGGCCCGGACGGGTCACGAAATTTCCAGGTATGTCAGGAAGGAACCATGGCCAAGCAGGCCTACGTACGGAACAAGCCCCACCTCAACATCGGCACGATGGGGCACGTCGATCACGGGAAGACCACGCTGACCGCGGCCATCACGAAGGTGCTGGCGGAGCGGGGGCAGGCCACGTACACGCCGTTCGAGCGGATCGACCGCACGCCCGAGGAGGCGCAGCGGGGGATCACGATCAACATCTCGCACGTCGAGTACGAGACCGCCACCCGCCACTACGCCCACGTGGACATGCCCGGCCACGCCGACTACGTGAAGAACATGATCACGGGTGCGGCGCAGCTCGACGGCGCGATCCTCGTCGTGTCCGCGCACGACGGGATCATGCCGCAGACCCGGGAGCACGTGCTGCTCGCCCGGCGCGTCGGGGTCGAGCACCTGGTCGTGGCCGTCAACAAGGCCGACGGCGCGGACCCGGAGCTGACCGACCTGGTCGAGCTGGAGCTGCAGGACCTGCTGACCGAGCACGGCTACACCGGCGTCCCGATGGTGCGGGTGTCCGGGCTGCGGGCGCTGGAGGGCGACCCGGTCTGGACGGCCTCCATCGAGGCGCTGCTCCGGGCGGTGGACGAGCACATCCCCGTGCCGGTGCGGTACGTGGACGCGCCGTTCCTCATGCCGGTCGAGAACGTGCTCACGGTCACCGGCCGGGGCACGGTCGTCACCGGGGCCATCGAGCGCGGCACGGTCCGGGTCGGTGACACGGTGGAGGCGATCGGTTTCGGGGGCGGTTTCGGGGGCGGTTTCGGGGGCGGGTCCGGTGACGGGTTCGGCGCCGTCGTGACGGGCGTGGAGACGTTCGGCAAGACGATGGAGCGGGGCGAGGCCGGTGACAACGCGGCCGTGCTGCTGCGCGGCGTCCGGCGCGAGCAGGTGCGGCGCGGCATGGTGCTGGCGGCGCCCGGCAGCCAGCGGGCCCACCGGTCCTTCACCGCCCGCGTCTACCTGCTGACCGCGGAGGAGGGCGGGCGGCGCAAGCCGATCGCGTCCGGGTACCGGCCGCAGTTCTACCTGCGGACGACGGACGTGCCCGGCGAGATGACGCTGCTGTCCGCTGGAGCCGGCTCCGGGGTGGCCGCCCAGCCGGGTGACACCGTGGACGTGGTGGTCGAGCTGGGCAAGGCGGTGGCGCTGGAGCCCGGGCTCGGCTTCGCGATCCGCGAGGGCGGCCTGACGGTCGGCGCGGGCACGATCCTCACCGTGCCCGGCTGACCCGCACGGCCGCACGGCGCCGCGACCGGCTCGTTCCCCGTCAGGGGCGCGAGCCGGTCGCTGCCGCCCGTCAGCTGGGCTCGAACCTGAGCCTGAACGTCGTCCGCCCGGCCCTGAGGTCGTACGCGGGAAGCGCGCCCGGACCGCAGGTGGCGGTGCCGATGCCCTGCTGGGCCAGGTCCAGGCCGATGTGCAGGCGGTCGCCCGGCACCAGGTCGGGCCGGTGACGGGCCCGGTCCAGCTCGGCCGCGCTCCACGGGCGCGCGGTCAGGCCGAACACCGGGTACCCGCGCACCCTGAAGGCGCCGAAGTCGGCCCACCGCACGTCCGCCCGGTGGCCGTTCTCCTGCGGGAACACGTACGGGATCTGGAGCTCGTCGATGCTCGCCCGCCAGCGGCCGACCCGGGCGGACATCCCGGTGTCCGGGTACGCCTCGCCCGGCCCCCTGCCGAACCAGGTGACATGCTCGACCGTGCCGGCGGGCAGCGTCATGTTCAGGCCGACGCGCGGGATGGGATCGGCCCAGTCGCCCTCCGGCTCGATGTCCACCGTCAGCTCCAGGCCGCCGCCCACCGCCGTCCAGGTGTACGTGGCCCGCATGCCGAGGTCGGTCACGGCGGGCGCCACCCGGGTGCGTACGGTCAGCCCGTCGCCGGTCTCGATCGCGTCCACGCGGTGGGTGAGCCGGTGCAGGCCGAGCCTGCGCCACTTGCCGGCCAGCCCGCCGTAGGTGTCGTTGTCGGTCGGCGCCCGCCACAGGTCGAGCCGCGGCCCTTCGACCTCCGTCCCGAACAGCCGCACGAGCCTGCCGGTGGCCGCGTCGAACGCCGCGTCGCCGAGCATGTGGTGCTCCCGGCCGTCCAGGACGGCCCGCGCCGGAGCGCTCACCACGGCGGGGGCGGCGGGTTCCACGGGCGAGGGGAACGGCTTGAGCGGGGCCTGACCCCAGGCGACCTCGTGCCCGGCCGCGGCCCACGGCTGGTCGGCGGCCAGTACGGCGCGCACGGTCACCCACGACTCGCCGTCCCCAGCCGGTGGCGGGGGCAGCTTGACCTCGCCGCCCTCGGCGGGGACCGTCAGCCGGTGCTCGGCCACCGTCTCCCCGTCCGTCTCCCCATCCGTCTCCACGGTGACGACGAACTCCAGGTGCGACAGGTCACGGAAGCCGTGACCGTTGACGACCCGCACCACGCCGTCCCCGAACTCGAAGCGGACCGGCTCGAACACCTTCTTCAGGTCGAGCAGCCCGGGCGACGGCGTGCGGTCGGGGAACACCAGACCGTCGATGACGAAGTTCGAGTCGTGCACGGGCTCGCCGTAGTCACCGCCGTACGCGTACTCGTACGTGGGATGCGCCAGCCCATGGTCGATCCACTCCCAGATGAACCCGCCGGCCAGCCGCGGATACCGCTCGAACAGCTCCTGGTACTCGGCCAGCCCGCCCGGCCCGTTGCCCATGGCGTGGGCGTACTCGCACTGCATGAACGGCATCCCCCGCCGGCGCGCGTCCAGCGCGGGGTCGTCGAGTGGCGCCTCCTCGCGCCGCCCGATGGCCTCCACCTCGGCGTGCGAGGCGTACATGCGCGAATACACGTCCGTGTGCGCGCACGACCGGTCCCCTTCGTAGTGGATCGGCCGGGACGAGTCGCGCGCACGGGTCCAGTCCGCCATGACGGCCAGGTTGCGGCCGACGCCCGCCTCGTTGCCGAGCGACCACATGATGATGCTGGGGTGGTTCTTGTCGCGTTCGACCATGCGGCGCATGCGGTCGAGCAGCGCGTCGGCGTAGCGCGGGTCGTCGGTGGGGTTGGCGCGCCAGCCGACCTCGCCGAAGCCGTGCGTCTCGAGGTCGCACTCGTCGATCACCCACAGGCCCAGCTCGTCGCAGAGGTCGAGGAAGTCGGGGTGGGGCGGGTAGTGGCTGGTCCTGACGGCGTTGACGTTGTGCCGCTTCATCAGCAGCACGTCCTCGCGCATTGTCTCGTACGGGACCGCCCGGCCGTGCTCCGGGTGGAACTCGTGCCGGTTCACGCCCTTGAACAGCAGCGGGCGGCCGTTGGCGAGGAGCACGCCGTCGACGATGGAGATCGTGCGGAAGCCGATGCGCAGCCGCACCGTCTCCTCCGGGAACGTCACGACGGCGTCGTACAGGCGGGGCGTCTCGGCCGTCCACGGCTCCACCTCCACCGACACCTCGGCCCCGGGCGCGAGGTCGGCGACGCCGAGCTCGGGGACGCTCAGCGTCCCCTCGCCCTCGAAGCTGAGCGTGCCCCGGCCGTCGGCGTAGGAGGCGCGCACGAAGACGTCGGCGGTGGAGCGGGTGAGCGTGACGTCGCGGAAGATGCCGGGCAGCCACCACATGTCCTGGTCCTCCAGGTACGTGGCCGCCGACCACTGGTGCACGCGGACGGCGAGCACGTTGCGCCCGGGACGCAGGTACGGGCCCGCGTCGAACTCGGCGGGCAGCCTGCTGCCGGTCCAGAAGCCCAGCTCGTGGCCGTTGAGCCAGACCCTGGCGAAGGACTCGGCGCCCTCGAACCGCAGCCGGCCGCCCGTCCAGCCCTCAGGCAGGTCGAAGACGCGCCGGTAGTCGCCGGTCGGGTTCTCGTCGGGGACCCGGGGCGGGTCGATCGGGATGGGGAAGTCGACGTTCGTGTACGCGGGCGCGCCGTGGCCGTGGAGGTTCCAGTGCGACGGGACCGGGAGCGAGTCCCAGTCCGAGTCGTCGAAGGACGGCTCGGCGAAGTCCTCGTGAACGTTCACGGATTGTGAGAAACGGAAGCGCCACGTCCCGTTGAGGTCGAGGGCGGGCGCGTCTGAGCGGAGTGCGGCCCTGGGTTCGAGCAGTCCCGAACCGGGGGCGAAAGTTTCGAGGTCCATCATGGCCGAGCCTAGAGGTTCCAGCTGGTTTCGTCACCGATGAGTTTTCTGTCCGCTTGCCCGGGCGAGCGGCCGCGCTCATGCGTCCCCGAGGTCGTAGACGCGGCGCGCGTTCCCGGCGCCCACCATGAAGGCCACCCGCATGGCCTGCTCCACCGACCACTCCCCCTCGGCCACGAACCCGCCGAGCACCCGCGCCATCGCCCGCCGCCACAGCAGCGCCCCGAGGTGGTGCAGCTCGGCGGGCCCGAAGGCGTCGGACGAGAAGAGGATCTTCGCGAACGGCGCCACCTCCAGGCTCTCGGCCACCACGGCCGCGCTGCGCGCTCCCGTGTAGCTCACCCCCAGCCCCACGTCGAAGAAGACGTTCGGGTACGCGTGCGCCAGGAACCCCGCCTGCCGCTGGTACGGGTAGCAGTGCAGCAACAGCAGCGGCACCCCGGTCGGCTCGGCCAGCTCGATCAGACCGCGCAGCAGCAGCGGGTCCGACCGGCGAAGGTCCACGTCCGGATCGCCGAACCCGATGTGGAACTGCAGCGGCAGCCCGCGCTCCAGCCCCGTCCAGATGAGGTGGCGCAGCAGCACGGGGTCCGTCAGCCGGCCGCCGCCCGCCGACAGCCAGCGCCCGGCGGCCTCCGTGACCTCCTCGGGGGCGGGCGGCGCGGGGTCGAAGTCGAGCCCGTGCCGGTAGGCGGCGACGCTCTTGAGCCCGCGTGCCGTGCGCGTGCGCTCCCACAGCGCCTCGGCGAACCGGCGGGCGAACGCGCCCGCCTCGCACCCGGCGGCGGCCACCTGTTCGGCCACGCTCTCCAGCCGCACGATCTCGTCGGCGGGCACGCCGCTCGCCTCGGCCATGCCGGACGGGCCCAGCAGCTCCTCGCTCCGGTAGCCGGTCTCGACGAGGAAGTGCCCGATGCCGGCGGCGGCCAGCAGCAGCCGGTTCGTCTCGGCGGCGCCGAGCCGCGCGCGCCTGGCGAGGTACTCCTCCGGCGTGCAGAACGGCTCGAGCCCGAGCACCGGCGCGCAGTGGCGCAGGATGGCGTGGCCGAGCTGGGAGTCGAACGGGGTCATCCACGAGGGCACCGGCCGGTCCGACTCGGTGATCATCTCCTCGAACGCGGTGCGCGACAGGTCGCGCGACGTGGCGCCGTGCACGTGGTGGTCCACCAGCGCCATCTCCTCGATGGCCCGCACGAAACCGCTGGGCAGGAGGTCGAGCTCCATGGACATCAGCCATGCCTCCCAAGGGGTCTCCCCAGGTGTCTCCCAAGGTCAACGTACCCGCGTGCTACCCCGGCGGGCGCGGGTTCACGCGCCCTCGTGAAAATTGTGGCCATGGGTGACAAGAACCACGAAAACTGTTTTAATCCGTGGCTAAGTGACTAAGGGGCCTACATGGCCCTGTGTGACCGTTTTCCTCGAGCGGGAAAGGCGGGTCCGTGCGAGCACCAGGTGGCGAAGTAGTCATCACCGGCGGTCTCGGTTTCATCGGCTCTTATCTCGTGGACGCCTACCTCGCGGCGGGCCACCGCGTACGGATCATCGACTCGAACGCCGGCGCGGTCGTGGACGGCGAGGACTACGACGCGGACCCCCGCTGCACCGTCATCCGGGAGCGCGTGGAGGACCACCTGGCGTCGGGCGGCGACTTCGCGGGCGTGGACCGGGTCGTCCACGCCGCCTCCTACGTCGGGCCGGCCAGCATCCTGGCGCGATCCGGACGATTAGGGCACGACATCGTCGGCAGCACCGCCCCGGTCATCGAGGCGTGCCTCAGCGCCGGGGTGCCGCTGTGCGTGTTCAGCTCGGCCGAGGTGTACGGGCGCAGCGGCGTGCTGAGCGAGAAGGACGACATCGTCGTGCCGACCCAGTACAACACGCGCATCGAGTACGCGATCGCCAAGACGCTGGTCGAGGCCATGGTCTGCAACAGCCGCCGGCAGGGGTTGCGCGGGATCGTCATCCGGCCGTTCAACGTGGCGGGCGCGCGGCAGTCGCGGGCGGGCGGGTTCGTGATGCCGACGTTCGTGCAGCAGGCGCTGGCGGGGCGGCCGATCACCGTGTTCGCGGGGGGCGAGCAGGTCAGGGCGTTCGTCGCGGCCAGCGACCTGACGGCGTTCCTCATCGGCTACATGGACACGGCGCTGGACGGCGACGAGGTCATCATCAACGTCGGCAACCCGGCCAACGCCGTCACCGTCATGGAGCTGGCCGAGCGGGTGAAGTCGCTGCTCGGCAGCCCCTCGCCCATCGTCCGCGTGGACGGCAGGAGCGTGCACGGCCCCCACTACGCCGAGGCGGAGTCGTTCCACAAGATCCCGGCGCTGAGGACGGCCACCGACCTGGGCTGGCGGCCTCGCGTCACGCTCGACGAACTGATCATGAGCACCGCCGACTACTACCGCGCCCGCGAGGACCGAAGGGCAGTGAATGCGCCGCTTTGACCGCGTCCTGGTGATCTCCCCCCACGCCGACGACGAGGTCCTGGGCTGCGCCGGTCTGATGGCGGCGCAGGCCGAGGCCGGGGCCGAGGTGCACGTCCTGTATCTCGCGGTGGACGGCATGCACCACTACGGGCTCGACGGCGCCACGACCTACCCGCAGCGGCTGGAGGAGATCGAGGCCGTGCGGGACCTGCTCGGCTTCACCTTCGAGATCGCGTACGGGGACGCCGGGCTGACCGAGCGGCTCGACACGCTGCCGCGCAGGGAACTGGTCGACCTGTTCGAGCAGGCGCTGAACGAGCGGCGGCCCGACCTGCTGCTGCTGCCCAGCTTCGCCGACTACGACCAGGACCACGTCGCGGTCTTCCACGCCGGGTTCGCCGCCGCCCGGCCGATCGCGCAGCAGTTCGGCAAGTGGCTGGTGCCGAACGTCCTCATGTACGAGATGTCGAAGATCCAATGGGCGTCCGAGCCGATGCCCCGCTCGACCGCGTACTGCGACATCTCCTCCTGCATGGACACGAAGCTGAAGGCGCTGCGGGCGTACAAGAGCCAGCACCGGCCCTCGCCGCACATCAGGAGCGAGGAGTCGGTGACGGCGCTGGCCACGTTGCGCGGGGCGGAGATCGGTGTCTCTCACGCGGAGGCGTTCGGGGTGTTGAGGGAGGTCCTGTGAAGACGTACGCGTTCGCCACGGGGATGGAGTTCGCCGCACCGGCAGTGGACGTGCTGGTGGCGCAGGGCACTCCCCCGTCCCTGCTGATCGGCTATCCGCAGAAGCTGCAGCACCGCTCCGGGTTCGCGCCGCTGCGGGAGGCGTCGGAGAAACACGGCATCCCCCTGCTGGAGACGTCCGACATCAACGATGGGCAGGCGTACGAGCTGGTCAAGGGCATGGACCTGTTCGTGATCGCGGGATGGTCGCAGCTCGTGCGCGAGCCGCTGCTGTCGGCGTGCCCGCTGGGCTCGATCGGGCTGCATCCCACCCGGCTGCCCGAGGGGCGGGGCCGGGCCGCGCTGCCGTGGACGATCATCAAGCGGCTGGAGACGAGCGCGGTCAGCCTGTTCTTCCTGGACGAGGGGGCCGACACGGGCGACCTCATCGCGCAGCGGGAGTTCACGGTCAGCCGGCGTGACGACGTCACCGAGGTGTACCGCAAGGTCACGGAGATCAACGTGGACCTGCTGGCCACGTACATCCCGCTGCTGCTGGAGGGCCGGGTGGTGGCCCGCCCCCAGGGTCCCGGAGGGTCGTGGTGGGACAAGCGGCGGCCCGAGGACGGGGTGATCGACTGGTCCCGGCCCGCCTCGGACCTCTACGACTTCGTGCGGGCGCTGGCCGCGCCCTATCCGGGGGCGTTCACGTCGGTGTCCGGGCGGCGGCTGTACGTCCACAGCGCGGACCTCATCGAGTACGGCGGAGCCGAACCCCCCGGGACCGTGCTCGCGCCCGTCTGGTCCACCGGCGTCGGCGGGGTGCTGGTGGCCTGCGGGTCGGGGCTGCTGATGGTGCGTGAGGTGCAGTGGGAGGGCGAGGACCGGCGCGACGCCCTGGACCTGGTCGAATCGGGCGAGCTCGCGGTAGGCGCAGGCCTGGGCACATGACCGGCCCCGGCGGCGTGCGGTTGAGCGGTGCCGTGATGGCGCATCCCCGGCGCAGGGAGGCGGCCGCGCGGCTGGCCGGCGACGTGCTCGGCGTCGTCACCGACCCCGATCCGGCCGGCCGGCCTTCGGCGTTCCGCACGTCGCTGCTGGCCTGGTCGAGCATCCCCGACGACTCCACGCACCACTTCCTGCTCCACGACGACATGGTGCTGTCCGGCACGTTCTTCGAGCGGGCCGAGCGCGCCGCCCACGCCATGCCGGACGCCGCGCTGGCCCTGTTCGCGTTCTGGAACTCCCGCAACGGCGCGGCCGTGCGCCAAGGGGCGCTGGCCGGGGCGCGGTGGGTGGCGGGCGCGGGCGAGTACACGCCGGTGGCGGCCCTGCTGCTGCCCAGGGAGGTCGCCGAGGGGTACGTGGAGTGGGCGAAGGACCGGGGCGACACCTGGCCCGACGACGTACTCATGGGGCGTTACCTGCGCCAGGCCGGGGTGCCGGTCTTCGTGGCGGTGCCGAACCTGGCCGAGCACGAGGACCTGGCGAGCCTGGTGGACAACGACTTCCAGGGTCTGCGCCGCTCGCCGTGCTTCTTCACCGACGACCCGCTGGCCAGCCAGGGCGAGGACGCCGTGCCGGCCGATCTGCCGGTGATCCCGTTCTTCAAGCGGGGTATCGCGCAGTGCGCCGTACGCGTACCCGGGTCGAGGCGCTGGCGGGACCTGCGGTGCGAGGACTATCTGGCCGGCCTGGGCATCGACGCCGGCTCGCTGCGGGCGCGGGCGGCCGCCGGGCGTCACTGGCCGCTGTGGCTCACGGCGTACACGATGGGGGTCGTGCACCGGGGCGCGCGGGGCGACGCACGGGTGCTGGACGAGGCGCTGGCCACGCTGGGTCCTGGCGGGCTCTGCCACGAGCTCGGGTGGCGGGAGCTGGCGGGGCTGTCGGCGGAGCTGCACGAGGTGGCCCGGGCGGGGCTGGAGGCCGGGCTGTCCCGGTCGGAGGGCCGTCCGCCTCGCCGGGTGGATCGCGGGCCCGTGGCCGTCAGCGGTTCGAGCACGTTCGTACGGGAGCACCTGGCCGGCGCGCTCGCCGACCGTGGGTTCCGGCTCACCGGGCCGGGCAGCGGTGGGCCGGTAGTGCACGTGTGCGCGCTCGGCTGGTCCCCGGACGCCGACCCCGAGGAGGAGGTACGGCTGGCGCGGGCCGCCTTCGCCGGCGGGGCCGGCGGGGTGCTGCTCAGCTCGTTCCACGTCTACCCGGAGCGGAAGTGGGTGGACGAGGAGACACCCGTCGGCCCCGCCGGGGAAGGCGGCGTGTCGGCGGCGCTGCTCCAGGTGGAGGAGGAGGCGGCGGCCGGGGCGGTGGTGCTCCGGCTCGGCGAGCCGTACGGGCCCGGCATGCCGCAGCTGGGGCCGGTGGCCGAGCTGGTGCTGCGCTCTTCGCTCAACCGGCCCGCGCCTGTCTCGGGACGTCCGGTGCAGCTCGTGCACGTGCAGGACATCGCCGGGGCGGTGCTGGCCGCGCTGGAACGGGGCCGCGCGGGGCGCGTCTACAACATCGCCGACCGCAAGCGGCTGCGCATGGGCGAGCTGGCGGAGGCGGTGTCCGGGGCGGTGCGGCCGATGGAGGTCGAGACGTCGGACGAGCCTCCCGGGGCGCTGGTCAACGTGGAGCGGGCGGGTGTCGAGCTTGGGTGGCGGGCTGGTGTGACGTTGGACTATGGGCTGCATACGTGTGCGCAGTGGCTCGCCTACGAGAGCGACCGCTCATAGGGAATCCCCGCAGGGAGCCGCCGCTCCTGGGGGCCGACTCTCCTGGAGGCCACCGCGTCCTGCGGGCCGCTCCTGGAGGTCGCCCCTCCGGGGGCCGCCCGCTCCTGGGGGCCGCCCGCTCAGCCCGTGAGTGAGCGCCAGCGGAGTCGGCCGTCGTGTCCCGCGCCGATGAGGCGGCCTGCGGTGGCGGCCAGCGCGGTGAGGCCTGCGGCGGGTCCGAGGTCGCTCCAGCCGGACTCGTGCCGTTCGGCCGACCGCACCAGGATGCGGTCTGCCGCGACGGCGAACAGGCGTCCGTTCATCGCGGTCAGGCTCACCACGCCGGCGGCCGGGCCGACCGCACGCCAGTCGTGCGCGTCGAGCCGCCGGATGGGCAGGTGCCACAGCTCGCCGGCCGAGGTGACGGCGAACAGGCCCTCGTCCACGGCGGCCAGCCCGATGGCACCCTCGGGCGCCCGACTCACGTCCTGCCACGGCTGCGCGGCGGGGACGGGGTCGCGGTATCGGATGACGCCGTCGGGCGTGACGCCGTACAGGCCCGCGGGTGGGCCGCCGTGCGCCTCTCTCGGCGCGGCGAGGGCGATCGCGTCGGTCTCGCCGATCGCCTCCCAGGGAAGGTTCTGACCCGAGACGTCACGGACCGCGAGCGTCCCGTCCGAGCACGCCGCGTACAGGCGGTTCTCGCAACACACGAGCGCCCGCACACCGGCTTCGGCCGATGCGTTACCCACCCTCCTCTCAGGCGCCGCGGCGGCGGGACGGTGTGCGATGGAGCCCGGCGCACCATGCACGGCCCCCGAGCTGGGCGAAGCGGGCGCGGGATCCGATGCACCGATCGCCGTGCCTTCGGCCGCCGCGGCCGACGCGCCACCCACCGTTTTTCCGGGTGCGGCAGGCGGGTGCGGGGTCGGGCCGATGGTGTCCCAGGTGGAGGTGGAGGAGCGGCGGGAGAGGCGGTCGAGGACGTTTCGGGTGATGGTGGCCAGCACCGGGTCGTGGAGGGTGTTGCCCCAGTTGATGGTGCCCGCGTTGAAGACCGTGCCGGAGCCGAGGCGGTGGACGCCCATCGTGGCGGCCCCGCCCTTGCCGTAGCGGCGCCAGTGGGACAGGTCGGCGGTGGCGAGGACGACGAACGACGGCGGGGTGCCGTCGCGGCCGGTCGCCCTGGGCACGCCGGCCACCCATTCGAGGTCGGCGGCGTCCGTCTCGTAGCCGATCGCGCCGGTGCCGAACGCGTCGCCGTCCGACAGCCCCGTGCCCTCGAACACCCAGTGGCCGGCGAACCTGGCGGTGTAGGACTCCTGTGACATGACGCGGGAGTCCACCCAGCAGCCGGCGCCGTTCCTGAAGGACAGGCCGGTGAGGGTGTTCTCCGGGCGGTTGACGGGGTCGCTCGGCCACTCGACGGTGACCCGGCCGGGGTCGGTGGCGGACAGGGGGTCGGCGGTGGCGTCGCGGTAGCAGACCATGGTACGGAGGTCGTCCTCGAAGCGGACCTGCCACCAGCAGGTGTTCCCCGAGAAGATGGCGATGTTCCCCCCGCGCCGTGCGAACTCCTCGACCGCGTCCCGCATCTCCCATGACCAGTACTCGTCGTGCCCGTTGACGACCAGCAGGCGGTAGCCGGACAGGAAGTCCAGGCCTTCGTGCAGGTCCAGGCCCGAGCAGTAGTCGACCGTGTAGCCGGCCGGGCCGAGCCAGCGGAGCAGGCCGAGCTCCCACTCCTCGATCTGCGGTCCGGCGCCGGGGCGGTCGAAGGCGACCTTGACGGCGCGGTCGGGCTGCTCCGACTGGTAGAGGCCCTCACCGGGAACCCCGGGACGGTTGTACGCCTCCCAGGTGGGGAACGGAATCGACACCAGGATCGGCGAAGCGGGCACAGCACCGCGTACCACGAAATATGCGGAAGTGTCGTGGTAGATGGCTCGGTAGAGGGAGCTGGGCCAGTCATCGCCGACCTTCAGGGTCCAGGAGGGCCCGCCCGGCGCCTCGTCCTCCACGATCACGCGCCCCGACGGCACGTCCTCCACCCTGATCGGGCCGCCACCGCCGTCGAGCAGCCGGAAGCGGAGCTCCTCCCCCTGCGCGCACGACGTCGCCTCGGCGTACAGGCTCATCCTCGGGCCGCCGCCACGATCAGGCCTTCCAGGTCCAGCAGATACCGCTCGATGCCGGACGGGGGCAGCAGGGCGGTGTCCGCGTAGCAGGAGACCTCCATGAGCCCCGGCTCGCCGCCGACGTGCAGGCGGAAGTCGCAGATGTTGCGGTCCATGGCGTCCGTCCAGGCCACCTCCGTCTTCCCCTCCGCCGCTCCGGGGGAAGCGCCGTCCTCCTGCACGAGCCGCTGGTCGTTGAAGCAGCCGAACGACCGGATCCCGGGGCCCACACCGGCGACCGCCTCCTCCATCGCGTACGGGTCGTACTGGGCCTGCCGGTACGCCCGCAGCGCCGTCCCCCACGCCTGGCGTACCAGCGCGTCGAAAGAGGCCGCGCCGAGGTCCAGCACCACGAGGGCCTCCTGCGAGATCGTGGAGACCACGTCGCGCCGGCCGGCCGCGAAGCGGTTGTTGACGATCACTCGCATCCCGCAGAACCGCTGCCCGGTCAGCCCGCCCGCCAGCCGCATCGCCCCGGCCAGCAGCACAGTCGAGGAGCTGACCCGGTTGCGGGCGGCGACCGCCTGCGCGGCGGCGGCCAGCGCGGGCGAGCGCAATGTGGCCTCCAGGAAGCGCGGCGACTCCGGCACGTGTGAGGACGGCGGCACGGGGTCCATGCGGGCGTACTCGTCCAGCCAGGACGCGATCGTCTCCTCCGACACGCGCCGGCCCGCGTCGGAGCGCTGCCACGCGGCCAGGTCACGGGGCGTGGCGCTGTCCGGGGGCGGCAGCGAGTCGCGGAGCAGGAGCAGGCGGAAGTCCTTGACCACGAGGTCGGCCGCGTGGCCGTCGGCGGCGAGATGGCACAGGACCAAGGCGATGTGCCGGACATATCCCCCCGCCACCACGAACGCCACCCGCAGCGGCCACTCCTCCCAGTACGCGAACGGCTCGGCCGCCAGCCGCTCGCACACGTCCTCGACGGGCCCAGAGGTCGCCGCTGGGACCACCTCGTAGGAGGGACACGCGACAGCCGACACCTGCTGGAACGGCGCGTCACGGGGACCGGCGAGCCGGGTGCGGAGCGACTCGTGCCTGGCGACCAGCCGCTCGAGTGCCCGGGCGGCGTGTTCGACGGTGATGGGACGCCGCTTGGGGGCGGCGAAGGAGCGGGCGATGTTGAGGTAGCGCTCCTGCGGCGCGGCGGCGACAACCGCGCGCCAGATGTCCTGCTGCCCCCAGGTCAGCGGCGCCGTCGACGGCTCTGCCCGCAGCGCTGCCGGCCCTGTCAGCGGCGCCGTCAGCGGCGCGCCGCCGGCTTCACCCATGGAGCCGTACGTAGTCCACCAACGCGTCCAGGCTGTCGACCGCGGTCGGATCGAGCTCCACCCCGAACTCGGCCTCCACCGCGTCGATCAGCCGCAGATAAGCCAGCGAGGTGACGCCGAGATCGCTCAGCCGGGCCTGCCCGGACAGCACCTCGGCCGGATCGACCGCACCGTCGGCGGCCTTGGCGATCATGTCGGCGAGCCGTTCGTGGAGCTCCCCATCCATCTGCACCTGGTGAACCCTCCCTCGTCGGGGAATCCGGGGCGAGTGTGTCACGCGGTGCCAGATGTCGGCAAGCGCCTGCAGGGAAGGGGTTGACGCGATTGTGCATTTTTTCTAGCGTCAGGCCGCACGACGAAAAAAATTCTGGGGGTGGTTCCCTCGGCCCTTCCAGTGCCCGATCTCCTGACGTCCCGAGCCGCCGCCGACCCCGATCACGAAGCGCTGATCGTCGCCGGCCAGGGCAGCCTGACCCTGGCCGAGTGGGATGAGCGCTCCACCGCCGTCGCCCGCGCGCTCCCCGGGCCGCTCCAGGGCGGCCGGGTCGCGCTGGTCTTCGGCGGCCGCGACTGGCTGGACTACGCGGTGAGCTGGATGGCCGTGCTGAAGGCGGGCGGCGTGGCGGTGCCGCTGTCGGACCGGCTGGCGCCGCCGGAGCTGGCGTACATGGTCGAGAACTGCGGCGCGACCACGGTGGTGCACGGCCGGGGCACGACGCTCCCCCAGGGCTTCTCGTACGAGTATTTATCCGAAAAATCTGGCACGGCTGCCCTGCCGGAGATCGACCCGCTGTCGCTCGCCCAGATCCTCTACACCTCCGGCACGACCGGCCGCCCCAAGGGCGTCGCCGCCACCCACGCGAACCTCACGTCTCCGCCCGTCCACCCCAAGCGCCGCCCGTTCGCGCATTCCCGGCATCTGGTGCACGCCTTCCCCATCGGCACGAACGCCGGCCAGGTGATGCTGCTCCACGCGCTCACCGCCGCCCCGGCCGTGGTCACGCTCCCGCTCTTCACCCCGTCCCGCTTCGCCGCCCTGATCACCGAGTACGCGGCCGGCACCGTCTTCGTCGTCCCCGCGATGGCCGTCGAGCTGCTGAGCGCCCGCGTCCAGGACCGCCACGACCTGTCCGGCGTGCTGCTGCTCGGCTCGGCCGCCGCCGCGCTGCCCCCGAAGGTCGCCGCCGGGCTGACCGCCGCGTTCCCGAACGCGACCGTCGCGAACTACTACACCTCCACCGAGGCCGCCCCGGCGCAGACCATCATGATCTACGACCCCGAGCGCCCCGGCTCGCTCGGCCGCGCGGCCGGCGGCTCCCGGCTGAGGATCGCCGACGCCGAGGGCAAGCCGGTCGAGCCCGGGCAGACCGGCGAGGTGTGGCTCCGGGCCGCCGCGCACCCGCGCGCCTACTACGGCGAGGACCGGGACGACGCCTTCCAGGACGGCTGGGTACGCATGGGCGACCTCGGCTACCTCGACGACGAGGGCTACCTGTATCTCGTCGACCGGGAGAGCGACGTGATCAAGTCGGGCGCGTTCAAGGTCTCGACGTTGCAGGTGGAGTCGGCGCTGCACGAGCACCCGGCCGTGACGGACGCGTCGGTGTTCGGGGTGCCGCACCCGGTGATGGGCATGGCGGTGGCCGCCGCCGTGGTGGCCGGGGAGCCGCTGGCGCTCAGCGACGTACGGGCCTTCCTGAGCCCCCGGCTGGCCGGGCACGAGCTGCCCTCGGTCCTGCTCAACCTGGACGCCCTGCCCAGGAACGCCGCGGGCAAGGTCATCAAGCGGGAACTGCGGCGTATGGCAGAGGAGTGACGATGGTCCTGGCATCGCAGGCCCAGCACGGCATGTGGATCACCGAGGTGATGCACGGCACCGGCACGGCCTACCACATGCCGTTCGCCATGTGGTTCGACGGCCCGCTGGACCGGGGGGCGATGCTGAAGGCGTGCGAGTCGGTGCTCGCCCGCCACCCCGTGCTGGGGTGCGCGTTCGAGGACCGCGACGGCGAGCTGCACCTGGTGCCCGCCGCGGACCGGCCGCCGGTCGAGTTCGTGCGAGCGGCGGACCCGGAGGCGCTGATCCGCGAGGAGATCGCCCGCCCGTTCGACCTGGCGCGGGGGCCGCTGGCCCGGTTCACGCTGGCGGAGGTGGCGCCGTCGCGGCATCTGCTGCTGTTCGTGGGGCACCATCTGGTGTTCGACGGGGAGTCGAAGGATCTGCTGGTGCGCGACCTGGCGGCGGCGTACTCCGGTGGGCCGCTGCCGCCGCTGCCCATGCCGTACGGCGGGGCCGCCTCAATCCCGCCCGAGGCCGAGGCGTACTGGCGCGAGCGCTGGCGGGACCTGCCGTCGGTGGTGGTCGGCGGCGTGGCCAGGACGGCGCGGACGGCCGGCCACGCCGAGACGGTCCTGCTCGACCTGACGGCCGAGATGGCCGGGTGGGAGCGGGCCGGGGTCACACGGTTCGAGCTGTTCCTGGCGGCCGTGCACGCCCTGCTCTTCCGGTACGGCAACGCCGAGGCGGCGGTCGCCGTTGCCATGTCGACCAGACGGCAGGAGAGCAGGGAGCACATCGGCCTGTTCGCCACCGAGCTGCCCGTCTACTCCGCGCCCACGCCCGGCACCACGCTGGCGGAGCTGGCCCACGGCCTGCGGGCCCAGCTACGCGAGCTGAACCGCTTCCGCGACGTCCCCGCGGCCAGGGCGGCGGGCGGCATCAGGCCGCGCCCGGCGCTGGCGCCCGTGTCGATCAGCTTCCGGCGGCGCGCCGCCGACGCGCCCTTTCCCGGGCTGGCGATGGCCGCCGAGTGGAAGATGTCGAACCACATGGTCAGGAACGTGCTCCACCTGCAGGCCGTGGACGGCGACGACGGGCTCCTGCTCACCCTGCACCACAGCCCGGACATCATCGAGCGCGAGCTCGTGGAGCTGACCGGGGAGCACCTGCGCGCCGTGCTGGCCGCCGACCCGGGTCTCAGGCTCGCCGACCTGCCTCTCCCCGTCACAGCGCCGGTGCCCGCACCGCCGGTCGAGGCGCCCGTACCGCACGCGGAGACGGAAGCCCTCGACGGCGAGCTGGTCGAGGAAGTGCGGCGGATCTGGATGGAGGTCCTGCGGATCGACGACATCGCCCCCGACGAGGACCTGTACGACCTCGGCGGCCACTCGCTGACGATCACCCAGATCAGCGCGCGGATCAGGAAACGGCTCGGCGTCGAGGTGCCGTTCGACGTGTTCCTCGACGATCCCACGGTCAGCGGCGTGGCCGCGGCGGTGAGCGAGCTGCGCGCATGATCTCCCTCGGCCAGGAGCGGCTCTGGTTCCTGCACCGGCTCGACCCGGCCGACCCCGCCTACCGGGTCGCCGTGGTGCGCCGGATCCGCGGCCCGCTCGACGTGGACGCGCTCACCGGCGCGTTCGCCGACGTGGTGGCGCGGCACGAGTCGCTGCGCACCCGCTTCCCCGACGACGACGGCCGGCCGGTCGCCGTGGTCGACCCGCCGGGGCCCGTGGCGGTCGAGCGGGTCGGCCTGGACACGCCGGAGGAGGCCGAGCGGCTGCTCGAGGAGCGCGCGAACACCCCCTTCGAGCTGGGCTCGGCACCGCCGCTGCGCGTCACGCTGGTCCGGCTCGCGCCCGGGGACCACGTGCTGGGCGTGGTGCTGCACCACATCATCGGCGACGGCTGGTCGCTGAACGTGCTCATGGACGATCTCGCCACGTGCTACGCCGCCCGCAGGGACGGCACGCGGGCCGCACTGCCGGAGCTGACGACCAGCTACGGCGAGTACGCCGACGCGCAGCGGGCCGCCGACGTCGACGTGTCCTACTGGACGGCCAGGCTGGACGGGGCCGCGCCGCTGGAGCTGCCGGTGGACCGGCCGCGCCCGGCCCGGCGGGGCAGCGCGGGCGGTGAGGCCTGGTTCGACCTCGACCCCGGGCTGGCCGGCTCGCTGCGGCGGCTGGCCAGGGCGGAGCGGTGCACGCTGTTCATGGTGCTGCTGGCCGCCTACCAGGCGCTGCTGGCGCGGCACACGGGCCAGGACGACATCGTGGTCGGCTCGCCCACGGCCGGGCGCGACCGGCCAGAGCTGGAGCCGATGGTCGGGCTGTTCGCCTCCACGCTGGTGCTCAGGGGAGACCTGTCGGGCGACCCCCCGTTCACCGAACTGCTGCGGCGCACCCGCCGTACCGTGCTGGAGGCGATGGCGCACGGCGAGACGCCGATCGAGCGGGTGCTGTCGGCGCTCGACATCGAGCGCGACCTCAGCCGCACGCCGCTCTTCCAGACCATGTTCGGCCTGCACAACGCGGCGGTCGGGTACGGCGAGGCCGCGACGTTCGCGGGGCTGGAGAGCGTGCCCTTTCCGCACGGTGTGCCGCCCGCGATGGTGGACCTGCGGGTGGACCTGTGGCCGGACGGCGAACGCGAGGGCGGCGAACGCGGGGGCGGCGGCCTGCGCGGCGCGTTCGTCTACAGCGCCGAGCTGTTCTCGCCGCCGACGGCCGAGCGCTTCGCGGCCCGCTACCGCACACTGCTGGAGTCCGTCGCCCGCCGTCCCGATGCGCGGCTGTCCGAGCTGGAGCTGCTGCCCGCCGGCGAGCGGCGGCTCCTGGACGCCTGGAACGACACCGCCATGGAGGTGCCGTCCGGCACGGTCGTGGACCTGTTCCTGCGGCAGGCGGAGCTGCGGCCGGACGCCGTGGCGGTGGAGTCCGGCACCTCCGTGCGCACCTATGGGGAGGTGGCCGCCCGGGCCCGCCTGGTCGCCGGGGAGCTCCGGGCGCGAGGGGCGGGGGCCGGGTCGGTGGTGGCGGTGTGCCTGGCGCGGTCGGCCGACCTGCCGGGGTCGCTGCTGGGCGTGATGATGGCGGGGGCCGCGTACCTGCCGGTGGACCCGGCGCTGCCGGGCGGGCGCGTCGCGGCCATGCTCGCGCAGGCGGGGGTACGGGTCGCGCTGGCCGGCCCCTCAGCGCCCCTGCCGGCGCACGTCGAACGGATCGAACCGGCCGCCCACGCCAAACACGACGGGACGGCGGCGATCGAACCGGCCGCCCACGCCGTACACGACGGGACGGCGGCGATCGAACCGGCCGCCCACGCCGTACATGACGGGACGGCGGCGAAGGCCGGCGCTCCGGCCTACGTGCTCCACACCTCGGGCTCCACCGGCACGCCCAAGGGGGTGGCGGTGCCGCACTCCGCGCTGGTCAACCTGCTGGCCGGGATGGAGCGGCTACTGGGATCGGGGCCCGGGGACGTGTGGCTGGGGAGCACGGCGCTGTCGTTCGACATCGCCGGGCTGGAGCTGTATCTGCCTTTGGTGACGGGCGGGCGGCTGGTGCTGGCCGACGACGCCACCGTACGCGACGGGACCGCGCTGGCCCGGCTGATCGCCGCCACCGGAGTCACCCACGTGCAGGCCACGCCGTCGGGGTGGAGCATGCTGCTGTCCGGCGGGCTGGACCCGTCCGGGCTGGTGGCCCTGGCCGGGGGCGAGGCGCTGCCGCTCGCGCTGGCCAGGAGGCTGCGCAGGCGGGTGCGGCGGCTGCTCAACATGTACGGGCCGACGGAGACCACGATCTGGTCCACGGCCTGGGAGGTCCCCGCGTCGCCCGACCGGGTCGGCATCGGGCGTCCGCTCGCGAACACCACGGTGCGGGTGCTCGACCGGCACGGCTCGCCCGCGCCGATCGGCGTTCCCGGGGAGCTGGTCATCGGCGGGGCGGGGCTGGCGCTCGGCTATCTGCGCTCGCCCGGGGAGCCGCCGGACCGGTTCGCGGACGGGTGGTACCGGACGGGTGACCGGGTGCGGTGGCTGGGCGACGGGACGCTGGAGTTCCTGGGGCGGGGCGACGGCCAGGTCAAGGTGCGGGGGCACCGGGTCGAGCTGGGCGAGATCGAGACCACGCTGGAGCGCCACCCGGGCGTGCGCCGGGCCGCCGTGGTGGTGCGGGGCGACGACCTCGTGGCTTACGTGGTGCCCGACTCCGGTGAGAGCGGGTCCCCCGGCGACCTGCTGGAGCGGGCCGCCGAGTGGCTGCCGCCGTACATGATCCCGTCGGTGGTCGTGCCGCTCGAGGCGCTGCCGCTGACCCCGAACGGCAAGGTGGACCGGCGGGCGCTGCCGGAGCCGGCGCGCCCGGCGGCGGGCCGGGGCGGGGCTCCCCTCACCGCCAGGGAGCGGCAGGTGGCGCGGGTCTTCGCCGAGGTGCTCGGCACCGGCGAGCTCGGCGCGGACGACGACTTCTTCGCGCTCGGCGGCCACTCGCTGCTGGCCACCCGGGTCATCGCCCGGCTGGCGGCGGCGGGGACGGCGGCGCCGCTGCGTGAGCTGTTCGCGCATCCGACGGTGGCCGGATTCGCCGCGACGCTGGAGGACCTGGCGGGCGGGCAGGGCAGCCCCCTCGTGCCCCGTCCTGCCGGGACGCTGCCGCCGCTCTCGCCCGCCCAGGAACGCCTCTGGTTCCTGCACCGGCTGGATCCCTCCGATGCCTCCTACAACATGTACATCGTGCGCAGGCTCCAGGGACCCCTGGACGTGGCGGCTCTGGAGCGGGCGCTGACCGGCCTGGTCGCCAGGCACGAGTCGCTGCGGACCCGGTTCCCCGAGGTGGACGGGCGGCCGGTGGCCGTCGTCGAGCGGCCCGCGCCCGTCAGGGTCGAGCGGCTGGACGCCGGGGACGAGGCCGAGGCCCGCGCCCTGGTCGCCGCCCGCACGAACGCCGCCCTGGACCTGGCCGCCGCGCCTCCGTTGCGCGTCACGCTGGTCCGGCTCACACCCGAGGACCACGTACTCTGCGTGGTCCTCCACCACATCGTGGCCGACGGCTGGTCGATCACCGTGTTCCTGGACGATCTGGCCGCCCTGTACGACTCGGCCGAGCTGCCGCCGCTGGCCGTGCAGCATGGGGACGTCGCCGGATGGCAGCGGGAGCAGGACCGGAGCGCGGCGCTCGACTACTGGCGGGCGCGGCTCGCCGACCCGCCCACGCTGGACCTGCACACGGACCGGCCGCATCGCCCGGGAGGGACGCGGGGCGACTTCCAGGTGATGGAGGTGCCGGGCGACCTGCTCGCGGCGCTGGAGAAGACCGCGCGCGGGCATCGGGTGACGCTGTTCATGGTGCTGCTGGCGGCGTACCAGATTCTGCTGTCCCGGCACACCGGGCAGGACGACGTGCTGGTCGGGTCGCCGACGGCGGGCCGGGACCGGGTGGAGCTGGAGCCGCTCATCGGCTACCTCAGCACCACGCTGGTGCTGCGCGGCGACCTGTCGGGTGATCCCACGGTGGAGGAGCTGCTGGGCAGGACGCGCGGGACGGTCCTGGAGGCGATGGCTCATCACGATGTGCCGTTCGAGCAGCTGCTGGCCGAGCTGGACGTCGAGCGGGACCTGTCGAGGAAGCCGATGTTCCAGACCCTGTTCACCCTGAACAGCCAGACCGCCGACGGCGAGCGCGACCGCCTCGGCCCGGTGCGGATGTCGTTCTTCGACGACGGGTACCGGCAGGCCAAGTTCGACCTGACCGTGGAGGCGTGGCGCTCGCCCGGGCGGTTGCGGGTGGCGTTCGGGTACGACGCGGGGCTGTTCGACGCGGAGACGGTGGCGGAGCTGGCGGAGCGGTTCGTGGTCGTGCTGCGGGGGGTGGCCGAGGAGGGGAACCGGCGGGTGCCGCTGTCGCGCCTGCCGGTGCTCACGCCGTCCGACGAGGCCCTGCTCGCGTCGATCGAGCGTCCCGTCACCGGTCCCGTGGTGGGGGGCACCGTGCTCGGGCTGGTCGCCGAGTCCGTGGCCGCGCACCCCGGCGAGGTGGCCGTGAGCTGCGGTGACGAGGCCGTGACGTACGCGGAGCTGGAACGGCGGGTCGCGCGGCTGGCCGCGGACCTGGTGGAGCGGGGCACGCGCGCGGGGGACCTGGTCGGGCTCCGGGCGGGCCGCTCGATCGACGCGGTGGTGGCCATGCTGGCGATCTGGCGGGCAGGGGCCGCGTACGTGCCGCTGGACCCCGGGTACCCGCCGGAGCGCCTGCGCGCCATGTCCGCCGGAACGTCCTTCACCGTCACGGGCGGGCCGGAGATCGAGCCCGGCGAGCGGGCCGGGACAGGCCAGGGACTGGCCTATGTGATCTACACCTCGGGCTCGACCGGCACCCCCAAGGGCGTCGCCATCGAGCACGCCGGGCTGGCCGAGCGGGTCAGGTGGATGCGCACCGCGTACGGCCTGCGCCCCGGCGACCGCGTCGTCCAGCTCGCGTCCCTCAGCTTCGACACCCACGCCGAGGAGATCTACCCGGCGCTGGCCGCGGGCGCCACGGTCGAGCTGCTGCCGGGCGGCGGCGCCACCCTGCCCGACCTCCTCGCCCGCCGGCCCGGCATCACCGTGCTCGACCTGCCCACCGCGTACTTCCACCAGCTGGTCGACCTGATCGACGAGATCGCCTGGCCGGAACGGCTCCGGCTGGTGATCCTCGGCGGCGAGCAGGTCCGTGGGGAGGCGGTGGCGCGCTGGCGTGAGCGCTTCGGCGACCGGGTGCGCCTGGTCAACACGTACGGCCCCACGGAGGCGACGATCATCGCCACGGCGGCCGAGCTGACTGATGGAGACCCGCACCCCCCGATCGGCCGCCCGGTGCCGGCGACCCCGCTCAAGATCCTCGACCGGCACGGTTCGCCCACACCTCCTGGAGCCGGCGGCGAGCTGTACATCGGCGGTCCGGGTGTGGCCCGCGGCTACCTCAACGCGCCCGGCACGCCTTTCGTCACCCTGGCGGACGGCCGCTACTTCCGCACGGGCGACCGGGTGCGGCTGCGGCGCGACGGCCAGGTGGAGTTCCTCGGCCGCCTGGACGCCCAGGTGAAGGTGCGCGGTTTCCGCGTCGAACCGGGCGAGATCGAGCACTGCCTGCTCACGCATCCCGACGTCCGCCAGGCGGCCGTGCTCGCCCGGGACGGCGCCCTGGTGGCCTACGTCGTCCCGCGCTCCCCCGACGGCCCGCCGCCCGCCGCCCTCGGGGCCCACCTGGCGCGTTCGCTGCCGCCGTACCTGCTTCCCGCGCACTGGGTGATGCTGGACGCGCTCCCCCTCACCCGCAACGGCAAGCTCGACCGGGCCGCGCTGCCCGAGCCGGACGGCCCCGTGGGCGGCGACGACACGCCGCCGCGGACCGACGCCGAGGAGCTGGTCGCCGATGTCTGGGCGGAGGTGCTCGGCGCCGACAAGATCGGCGCGTTCGACGACTTCTTCGCCCTCGGCGGTCACTCGTTGCTGGCCATCAGGGTGGCCGCCAGGTTGCGCGCCCTCGCGGGCGTGGACCTGCCGATCCGCACGCTCTTCGAGCGCCGGACCGTCGAGTCGCTGGCGCAGGCCGTCGAGGAGGCGCTGGTGGCGGAGGTGGCGGCGCTCTCCGACGAGCAGGCCAGGAGCCTGCTGGATCCGCGAGCTCATGGTCGAGACGAGGTGAGGGGCTCATGACCGAGCTGAGCCAGGCCCAGCGGGCGCTGCTGACGCAGCGGCTCCGCAGGCGCGACAGGCCGCGGCCGACCATCCCCGCGCTGCCCGCCCACCAGCCCCCGCCCCTTTCGTACGCGCAGGAGCGGCTCTGGTTCATGGAGCAGTACGCGCCCGGGAACGCCGCGTACACGATCCCGCTGGTGCGGCGGGTGCGCGGCCCGCTCCAGGCCGACCGGCTTCACGCGGCCCTTCGCAGGGTGTGCGAGCGGCACCAGCCGCTGCGCACCCGCTTCCCTGAAGGCGCGGACGGGCAGCTGGACGTGCTGGTGCCGGAGGAGGCCGACGTCCCGCTCACCGTCGCGGAGGCCGGGTCGGCGCAGGCGGCCAGGGAGCTGGTGGGGCCGTTCCTGGCGGAGCCGTTCGACCTGGCCTCGGGGCCGGTCATCAGGGCGCTGCTGGTACGGCTCGCGCCCGACGACCACGTGCTGGCCCTGGCCGTCCACCACATCGCGGCCGACGGCTGGTCCGCGAACATCCTGCTGCGCGAGCTCCTGTCGTTCTGCACCGGCGGGACGGCCCCGGACCTGCCCGTGACGTACGGGGACTTCGCGGCCTGGCAGCGCGCGCGTCCTGAGGGCGACGTGGACTACTGGCGGGAGCGGCTGGCCGGGCTGGAGCCCCTGGAGCTGCCGACCGACGCGCCACGGCCGCCGGAGCTGACCTACGCCGGCGCGGCCCACCGCTTCCAGATCGCCCCCGAACTGGCCGAGCGGCTCGACCGGCTGGGGCGTGAGCACGGCGCGACGCCGTACATGGTGCTGCTGGCGGCCTTCGCGGTGCTGCTCGGACGGTACGCGGGGCAGGACGACGTGGCGATCGGCTCGCCGGTGGCCGGGCGGTCGCTGCCCGAGCTGGACCACCTGGTGGGGTGCTTCGTCAACATGCTGGCGATGCGGGTGGATCTGTCCGGGGATCCGACGTTCGCTGAGCTGCTGTGCCGGGTGCGCGACCTGACCACGGACGCGTACACGCATCAGGAGGTGCCGTTCGAGCGGCTCGTCCAGGAGCTGAACGTGGCGCGGGAGCCGTCCAGGTCGCCGGTGTTCCAGGTCATCCTGGCCATGCAGAACTACGGCGGCGAGCCGGAGCCCGGACCGCTGACGCTCGAGGGGTTCGAGCCGGGGGTGTGGGCGACGCGGTTCGACCTGGAGCTCTACACCGGGGGCGGCGGGTCGTTCCTGTTCGTGTACAACACCGCGCTGTTCTCCGGCGAGCGGATCGAGCGGATGGCCGGGCACCTGGTCACCCTGCTGGAGGGCGTGGCGGCCGATCCTGCGGCGCCGGTGTCGGGGCTGGAGCTGCTGACGCCGCGGGAGCGGGAGGAGCGGCGCCGCTGGAACGACACCGCCGTCGATCTCGGGCCGCCCGGCCTGCTCCACGAGCCCGTCATGGCGGGCGCGCCCCCGGAGGCCGTCGCCGTCCGGCATCCCGGCGGCGAGATCACCTACGGCGAGCTGCGCCGCCGGGTGCGGGCGCTCGCCGCCGAGCTGCGGGCGGCCGGGGCCGGGCCGGGGCGGCTGGTCGCCGTGGTGATGGAGCGGGGCTGGGAGCAGGTCGTCGCGGTGCTGGCGATCAACCTGGCCGGGGCCGCGTACCTGCCGATCGACGCCGACCTGCCCGACCAGCGGCGCTTCGAGCTGATCGAGCGCGGCGAATGCGCGCTCGCCGTCACCCAGCCCTGGCTGGACCTCGCCTGGCCGTCCGGCGTGACCCGCTTCACGGTCGCCGAGGGCGACGCGCCGGCGTCCGGCTGCCCGGCCGGGCCCGGCGACCTCGCGTATGTGATCTTCACGTCCGGCTCCACCGGCACCCCCAAGGGCGTGGTGATCGAGCACCGGGCCGCCCTGAACACCGTCCGCGACCTCAACCACCGCTTCCACGTCGGCCCCGCCGACCGCTTCCTCGCCCTGTCGGCGCTCAGCTTCGACCTGTCCGTGTACGACGTCTACGGCGCCCTGGCCGTCGGAGCCACCCTCGTCATGGGCGAACCGGCGGCCGACAAGGACCCGGCAGCCTGGGCCCGCCTGGTGGCGGAGGAGCGCGTCACCGTCTGGAACTCCGTGCCGGCCCTCATGGAGCTCCTGGTGGACCACGCCGAGCACGAAGGCACCGACCTCGGCTCCCTGCGCCTGGTCCTGCTCTCGGGCGACTGGATCCCGCTCACGCTCCCCGACCGCATCCGCGCCCTGGCCCCGGACGCGCAGGTCATCAGCCTGGGCGGGGCGACCGAGGGCTCGATCTGGTCCATCTTCCACCCGATCGGCGAGGTGGACCCGTCCTGGACCTCCATCCCGTACGGGCGCCCCCTCGCGAACCAGACCTTCCACATCCTCGGCCCCGGCCTGCGCGACGTCCCGGTGGGCGTGCCCGGCGACCTGTACATCGGCGGCGCGGGCGTCGCCACCGGCTACTGGCGCGACCCCGAGCGCACGGCCGCCTCCTTCGTCACCCGCCCGGGCACGGGCGAGCGCCTCTACCGCACCGGCGACCTCGGCCGGTACGCCGCCGACGGCGTCATCGAGTTCCTCGGCCGGGCGGACGCCCAGGTCAAGATCCGCGGCTACCGGATCGAGCTGGGCGAGATCGAGACCCACCTCGCCCGCCACCCCGACGTGGCCGAGTGCGTGGTCACCACCGACGGGGAGGGCACGCGGGCGCAGCTCGTCGCGTACGTGGTCACGCCCCGCCTGGATCCCGTACGCCTGCGCGCCCACCTGGCCGAGACGCTGCCCGCGTACATGATCCCCACCCGCTTCGTCGCCCTCGGCCGGCTCCCCCTGACGCCCAACGGCAAGGTGGACCGCCGCCGCCTGCCCGCCCCCTCCGCCTCGCCCGAGCAGGCCGGGGCTCGCACCCCGCCTCAGACCGACACCGAGCGCCTGGTCAGCGCCGTCTGGGCGGAGGTGCTGGACCGGTCGGACCTCGGCATCGACGACGACTTCTTCGACATCGGCGGGCACTCGCTGCTGGCCATCAAGGTCGTGGCGCGGCTGCGCAGGCAGCTGTCGTCGCCGGTGGCGGTGGTGGACCTGTTCAAGCATCCGACGGTGCGCCGGCTGGCCGCGTTCACCGACGGCGGGGCCGCCACCGGACCGCGCGGTCTGCTGCACGAGCTGACGCCGCGCCGCCCGCGTGCCGACCTCACCTACGTGTGCGTCCCGTACGGCGGGGGCTCGGCCGTCGCCTACCAGCCGCTGGCCGACGCGCTGCCCGGCACGCACGCGCTCTGGGCGGTGGCCATCCCCGGCCACGACGTGGGGCTGGAGGAGGAGCGGCTGCCCCTGGAGGAGGTGGCCGACCGGTGCGTGCGCGAGATCCTGGAGAAGGTACGGGGTCCGCTCGCGCTGTACGGGCACTGCGGCGTCGGGTCGGCGCTGACGGTCGCGATCGCACGGCGGCTGGAGGCGGCCGGGCGGCGGCTCGAAGCGGTCTACATCGGGGCGATCTTCCCGTTCGCCCGGCCGGGGAACCGGGCGCTGGCGGCGCTGTCCCGGCTGGCCCGGCGCGATTACCTGCGCAGCGACCGCAGCTACGCCAACTGGCTGACGTCGATGGGGCTCGACATGAGCGAGCTCGATCCCGGGCAGGCTCGGCACATCATCAGGAACATGCGCGAGGACACCGAGGCCGCCGAGGAGTACTTCACCGGGCTGTTCGAGGGCGCCGTGACACCGTTGCGGGCGCCGATCGTCAGCGTGGCGGGCGAGCGGGATCCGGCGACGGACTACTTCGAGGAGCGCTACCGTGAGTGGCACTTCCTGAGCCCGACGGCCGCGGTGGTGGAGCTGGACGAGGCCGGGCACTTCTTCCTGAAGTACCGGGCGCGGGAGCTGGCCGAGATCGTGACCCGCGCCCACCTCGCGCTGGACTCGGGCGCGGCCGTGTCGGGGCCGAACTGGCGGCTGCGTGAGGTCTCCCGCATCAACCGCCCTGACGCGGCCCCGGCCTCCACCCCCGTGCCCACACCGACTTCAGCCCTGGCCTCCGCCACGGGGTCCACGGCGGCCCCACTCCTGACCCCAGGCCCGGCCCCGTCCGCCGGACCGGGCGAAGAGCCGGGCGGGGGGCCAGGCGGGGAGCAGGGCAGGGGGCCGGGTGGAGGGCTGCGGCCGAGTATGCGGCGGTTCCTGGCCGTCGCCGGGGGCCAGCTGGTCTCGATCATGGGGTCGGCGCTGACCGAGTTCGCCATCCCCATCTGGATCTATCTCACCACGGGCTCCCTCGCCCAGTTCGCCCTGCTCGCCGTCCTCGGGCTGGTCCCCGGCATGGTGGCCGCCCCGCTGGCGGGTGCCGTCGTGGACCGGAGCGACCGCCGTACCGTCATGCTCTGCGGTGACTTCGCCGCGCTCGGCACGCAGCTCCTGCTCGGCGTGCTGCTGTGGACGGGCAACCTGCAGACCTGGCACGTCTACCCGCTGCTCGCGCTGCTGTCCGTGGCACTCACGTTCCAGCGGCTCGCGTACGCCTCCTCGGTGCCGCAGCTCGTCCCGAAGCGGCACCTCGGGCACGCGAACGGCATCGTGCAGATGGCCGGAGGGGTGAGCCAGCTCGTCGTGCCGCTGGCGGCCGCCGGGCTGATGGCCGTCATCGGGCTGGAGGGCATCCTGGTCCTCGACGTGGTCAGCTACGTGTTCGCGATCGCCGTGACGTGGCTGGTGCGCTTCCCTGCGGCCATGGCGTGGCGGCGCAAGGAGCCGGTCATGACGGAGCTGGTCGCCGGGTTCCGGTACTCGTGGGGGCAGCTCGGGTTCCGCCGGATGCTGCTGTTCTTCGCGGTCCTGAACGTGTTCCTGTCACCGCTCTTCCTGATGATCTCGCCGCTCGTGCTGTCGTTCGCCGGGGTGCCGGACGTGGGGCGGATCTCGTTCCTGTCCGGGCTCGGCGTGCTGGTCGGCGGCCTGGCGATGACGGTGTGGGGCGGGCCTGGGCGCGGGCGGATGCGGGCGGTGCTCTGGTGCACACTCGCGCTGGCCGCGTTCTGCCTGGTGACCGGGTTGCGGGCGGATCTGGTGACGATCGGGCTCGGAGCCTTCGGGATGTCGCTGTGGGTGACGCTGCTCAACGGCATCTACGCCACGATCGTGCAGGTGAAGGTGCCGCAGCGCTTCCACGGCCGGGTGTTCGCGCTCAACACGCTGATCGCCTGGTCGACGCTGCCGCTGGGGTTCGGGCTCGTGGCGCCGTACGGGGCGGCGGTCCTCGACCCGCTGCTCGCCCCCGGCGGGCCGCTCGCCTCCACCGTGGGAACGCTGATCGGGACCGGGGAGGGGCGCGGCGTGGGGCTGATGTACGTGCTCTTCGCGGTCGCCATGGCGGTGCTGGCCGTCGTCGCGCTGCGCTCGCGCCTGCCGTCGCTGGTGGACGACGGCACCGACGCCGCCCCCGACGACCTGGTCGGCCTACAGGCCCTCGAACAGCGCCATCTCTAGGGGGCCATCTCTAGGAGGCCGTCTCCAGGGCTTCTTTGAGCGCCTGGAGGAACAGGACGGCGTCCCTGCCGTTGACCAGCCGGTGATCGTAGGCGAGGCCGACGACCGCCACCGTGCGCTCGCCCTCCCGCTGCGGCGAGGTGAGCGCGAGGGCGCACGCCTGCCCCGGGAAGACGATGGGGACGGCCATGACGATGTCGGGGTCGTGGTGCAGGGTGACGACGATGTTCCCGCCGTCGAGCTGCTCCTGTCTGAAGCCGCCGTGCTGGGCCGACTTGCGGAACCCGGCCAGTTCTCCCGCGATCTCCTCGACGGTCTTGCGGTGCGCGTCCTTGATGACCGGTACGTACAGGCCGGTGCCGAGGTCGATCGTGACCGCCACGTGCGGGCTGTCGGGGACGGCGGCCGTGCTCTCGTCCAGCAGCGTCGCGAAGCAGAGGGGGAAGTCCTCGTGCAGGCGGGCGACGGCGGCGATGAGGAGGTCGGGGAGTCCGACGAGCTTGCGCAGGCGTCTGGTGAGCTCGCGGGCGGCGGTCGTGGCCCGGCCCACGTCGACCTTGATGGCGGCATAGGCGGCCGGGATCGTCCGGTGGGACAGGCTCACGGTCCTGCCCACGGCCCGCTGGTTGCCGCTCAACGCGCGCAGACTCGTACCGGACGGCCCTTCGCCTGCGGCGGTGGCGCCTGCGCGCGGTACAGGTGCTTGGACGGTGGGCGGGTCCGATGTCCCGAGGCGTTCGACGTCCGCCCGCCGCACCACCTTCACGGGCAGGGCGCGTACCCGCGCGGCGTCGATGCCGAGCTCGTCGATGAGCGCCTGCGCGGGCGCCGTGATCAACGGCACGCCGGAGGCCGGTGCGGGTGGGCTCGCGACCGCGTCGTGGGCGGCGGCGACGCGAGCGATCGGCTGGCCGGGGGCGCAGTCGGAGCCCGCAGAAACGAGGTGGGTCAGGACGCCGTCGTGCTCGCTGACCAGCTCCTCCACCGTCTTGGACGTCTCCACCGACGCCACGACCTCGTCCCTGCGCACCCGCGCGCCGTCCGCCACCGCCCATTCGAGCAGCACGTACGCCTCGTCGTTGGTGTTCAGCTTCGGCACCCGGATCTCAGCCATCGAGGCCCTCCAGCACGGCGCGGCAGATCGTGGAGTCCTGCACCAGGACGTCGCGCTCCAGGTGGGCGGCCGTGGGGATCACGCTGTCGGCCGAGTTGACCAGCTTGACCGGGCGGCGCAACCGTCCCCAGAGCCGGGTGTGCAGGTCGGCGGCCACGTGGCCGCCCCAGGTGCCGCCCGCGCTGCCGTCCTCGGCCACGCACACGAGCGGCGCCCGCCCCAGGACGGGCAGCAGCGCCGCCGGGTCGAAGGGGTACAGGCGCGAGGGGACCATCAGCACCCCGGCCAGGTCGTGGTCGAGCAGCAGGGAGCGCATGGCGGCCAGCGCCCGGTGCGCGACCCCGCCCGGGACGATCAGCACGTAGTCGAGGTCCTCCGAGGGGATCTCCAGGGCGCCGGAGCCGCCCGAGTCGAGGCGGACCACCGCCACGTCGTCCGCGAGGTCCCACCGGAACGGCTCGTCCACCTCGTACATGCGCCGCGTGTAGAGGACCTTGTCCTCGAACAGCAGGCACGGCTCCCCCAGCGCCAGCATGCGGTCGAGCACGGACCGGTTGTCGTGGAAGGGCGACATCTCGAACAGCGACAGGCCCGGGATCCCGATGAAGTGCTTCTGCGGGCTCTGGCTGTGGGTCGGCCCGTAGCCGCGGTGCCCGCCGGACGGGCAGCGGATCACCAGCGGCAGCGGCACCCGGGCGCCGTACATGGTGACGGACTTGCTGGCGAAGTTGAGTATCTGGTCGAAGGCGAGCGCCGCGAAGTCGGCGAACATGATCTCGACGACCGCCTTGCCGCCTGCCAGCGCCAGGCCCGAGGCGGCGCCGACGACGGCGCCCTCGCTGAGCGGGGTGGTGAGCACGCGGTCGGGGAACCGGGTCGACAGGCCCTTGGTGATCTTGAATGCGCCGCCGTAGGGGTCGAGGAGGTCCTCGCCCAGGACGTACACGGAGGGGTCGTCCTCCAGGAGGCCGTGCAGGGCGCGGTTGAGGTTCTCGCCGACCCTCACGCGGCGGTCCAGACTGCCGGCGGGCGGGCCGCGACCTCGGCGGCGATCCGGTCGATCCGGGCCCGGGCCTCCGCCTCGATCCTGGCGGACTGTACGGGGTGCGCGGCCTGGTAGGCGGCGTACCAGTCGACGCGGGGGAAGTCCGGCGGCCGGGTGTCGTCGCCCTTGCTGTGGGGGCCGAGCCGGTGGGTGGCGTACTCCACCACCAGCGGGCGCGACTCCTGCCTGACCCGCTCGACGAGGGGGGCGAGCTCGGCGCGGATGACGGAGATATCCGAAATATCCACCCGGTGGTGCTCGACTCCGAACGCCCCCGCCCGCCCCTCGACCGTGCCCGCCATCTGCAGCGCCGTCGGCGTGGACTGGGCGATGCCGTTGTGCTCGACCACCACCAGCAGCGGGAGCCGCCAGAGCTGGGCCAGGTTGAGCGCCTCGTACACGGCGCCCTCGCCCCACGTGCCGTCGCCGATGTGGACGCAGGCCAGCGCGCCCGGCTCGTGGCGCTTCAGCCGCAACGCCACCCCGGCAGCCACGGGCATGCTCTGGCCCTGCACGCCGGTGGACAGGTAGCGGTCGCGCTTCAGGTGCTGGCTGCCGCCCACGCCGTCGCAGACTGCGCCCTTCCTGCCCATGATCTCGGCGAGCAGCCCTTCCGGGTCCTCGAACCTGGCCAGGTAGTGGCCGTGGCCGCGGTGGTTGCTGAACACCCAGTCGCTCTCACGCAGGAGCGTCCTCAGGGAGACGGGGACGTACTCCTGGCCGAGGCAGGTGTGCGTGGTGCCGTTGAGCTCGCCCTGCTCGAAGAGCGCGAGCAGCTTCAGCTCGAAGAACCGGATCAGCAGTAACAGTGCCAGGTCGTCGTCAGAGAGTCTGTTCATTGGCCTCTCTAGCACCAGAAGAACCTCCAGAAAGGCTAACAACCCCCGCATTTCCCGTCCAGGGTCGGCGCCGCGCAACCCCGCCGTACGACGTTCTTCGCCAAACGGATTCCGAGCCGAGATCACGTGTCGTTACTCTGACATCGCGATCCGCCGCCCAGATGACTGGAGCAAGCCGATGTTCGGGCGTTATCTGAAGTCGCAACTGCTCGTCTTGCTCTGCGGCGGGCTGGTCGGGCCGATTTTCCTGGTCGTGTATTTCGCGCTCGACCCGGTGAGCCGCGAATACGTCCAGTGGATGCTCTACGTCGGGCTGCTGGTCACGGTTGCCGACGTGCTGGTCGCGCTGGCTCTGGCCAGGTCCGGCGCGAAGTCGGCCGCCAAGGCCGCCGCCCTCGAGCGGCACGGAGTGCTGACGCTCGCCCAGATCACGGGCATGTCGGAGACCGGCACCAGGATCAACGACCAGCCGCTGCTCAGGCTTGGCCTGCTCATCGCGGGACCGGGGTTCGCGTTCGACAAGGAGGACCGTGTGCTCGCCAGTGTGACGCGGATGGGCAACTTCACCGCGCGCAAGCTCGTCGTCCTCGTCGATCCGGCCACGCATGAGCACCTGATCGACTGGGACCGGAGCGCTCTCGTGAACGGGCTGGTGCCGGCGCGGTTCACCCTGGCCGAGGACGACCAGACCTACGACCTGAGCGGGCAGGCGGGCCCGCTGATGGAGATCCTGCAGATCCTCAAGGCCGGGAACGTTCCGTTGAAGGGGATGGTGGACCTGCGCTCCGATCCGGAGCTGCGGCAGCAGATCCAGGACGTGGTGCGCCGGGCCGCCGATCGGCCGCCGGCTGACGCCGCGCCGGAGTTCACACCGCCCGAGCGCTCCACCGCCCAGCGTCTGGAGGAACTGCAGGCGCTCCGCGGGACCGGGGCGATCACGGACGACGAGTACGCCGCCAAGCGGCAGCAGATCATCTCCGAGCTCTGAGCTTGAGGTTTAACCTTTGAGCTGCACATTTGCCGCGATCGGCAACAGAGGTGATTGATCCGACATAGCGGATTGTGTCCTCTGTGATACGGCG
>NZ_JBFANV010000024.1:0-126893 GCF_040674955.1 Nonomuraea sp. NPDC049695
GGCCGGGAGCGTCGGGATAGCTGCCGCGCAGGACGAGCGCGGAGCCCTCCCAGACCGCGGAGGTGATCACGGGGCGGCTGCTGCAGGTCACCCTCACCCTGCCCAGGCCCCGGACGAGTGAGCCGGTCAACGGTTTCCTCGCTGTGGACCAGGGAGTGGCGAACCTGGCGGTCACCTCCGATGGTGCGGTGCTGCCCGGCCCCGCCCTGTCCGGCACCATCGATGGCAACGGGCATGTGCGAACGTTGCGGGAGCGGCGGCACCGGCAACGCCGCCGGCTGCAGAAGAAGGGCACTCCTGCGGCGCGGCGGGTGCTGCGCCGCCTGTCCGGGCGTGAGCACCGGATGATGACCGACGTCAACCACCAGATCAGCAAGTATGTGGTGCGCGAAGCCGAACGCACCGGACGCGGCATCGTCCTGGAGGATCTGCAGGGCATCCGCTCCCGGGTAAGGGCTCACCGGTTCCAGCGGCGCACCCTGCACTCCTGGGCGTTCGCCCAGATGATCGAGTTCACCCGCTACAAGGCCGTACGGGCCGGGGTCGCCTTCATGCTGGTCGACCCCGCCTACACCAGCCAGGCCTGTCCAGAGTGCGGGTGTGTCGCCAAGGCGAATCGGCCCGCGCGGGGCCGCTTCGTCTGCACCCGGTGCGGCCTCGCTGGGCACGCCGACCACATCGCGGCCCGCAACATCGCCCAACAAGGCGTCGCGGGCTGGGCTGCCGTCAACCAGCCACACGCTACCGGCCTCCCCTCAGCCAGACGGGACCGTGAAAGCGAACCACCGGCTTCAACCAGTGGTAGTTGACCATGAAACAGTTCTTCGGATCGCTCCCGGCAAGCGCCGAGGGGGCGGCCGGGTGGACGGGGCGGGCATGTGCCGCGGGGGCTCGCCGACCTGGTGAGCGGGTCGCTGGGCAAGGGCACGCAGTACCCGCTCAAGCTGGGCGCCGCGCTGCTGGCGACCATTCCGGTGGCCGTCGTGTTCGTGGTCTTCCAGCGGTACTTCGTACGCGGCGCCAACGAGGGCTCCGATAAGGGCTGATGGCCGCCCATTCCCCTGGGCGTCAGGGTTTGTTCACAGACGGGTAGCAACCACACCATAGATTCCGATCCCATGAAATTTGATGACAAGTCGCCCTTGCTCTCCCGGCGTTCCCTGCTTGCCGGTGCGCTCTCCGGAGCCGGTCTCGCCGCGCTGAGCGCCACCGCCGCGTACGCCGGCGTGCGAGCGCCCCGCGTGCTGATCGCCACGAACGAGCCGTGGGGCACCTACCACGTGGCGCCGCTGCTGCCGGAGGCGCGGCGGCAGGGGTGGGAGATCACGCAGCTGGTGCCGGATCTGTCCGGGATCAAGCCGGGCGATCCGGTGCCGGTCGTGACACCGGACCGTGTTCAGGGCGCCGACCTGCTCGTGGTGACGGGCGCCGGGGACTGGCCGGCGGAGTGCGCGGCGCGGTTCCCGAAGCTGCCGTTGATCGCGAGTTCGCTGGCGTATCAGCTGCCCGTCGAGGCGCCCCGCGCGAAGGAGTTCCGCGACCGGCTCAGGGCGATCACCGCGTCCTCGCCCGCCGAGGCCAAGGTGTTCGACGACTACCTGGGCACGCGCCGCCCGATCGCGGTCGTGGGCACCCCGCAGACCGACGACCTGCCCAGGCACGCCCCCGAGGCCGGGACCGTCCTGGTGCTGACCAGCGTCACCAGGTCGAGCAGCACCGGCGGCTCGGCGCCCGGCACCGAGCTGCTCCTGGCCGCGGCCGAACGGCTGGCGGCAGCGGGCAAGCACATCCTGGTCGGGCTGCACCCGCGCGAGGACCGCTCGCTGTGGGAGCGGTACGAGATCAGCTCCGTGCCGTCGGTCCAGGCGTCGGCGCGGGCCGAGGCCGCCATCGGCATCCCGGGGACGGTCTTCCCCGTGGTCGCGGCCGTGGGCGTCCCGCTGGTGGGCTGCACGGATCCGCGCCTGCAGATCCCGGAGTACCTGCTGAGCGTCTGCTCGCACACGATCACCACCGCGGACGAGGCCGTGGCCGCCGTGGCGGAGGCCAAGCCGGTGTCGCGAGAGGTGCTGTACGAGGCGGTGGGGCCCGTCGGCGGCTCGGCCCGCCGTCTGCTCAAGGTGTGGCGGAAGGCGGGCGTCCGCGTCTGAACCCGGTGGGCGGGCCGCGTTCAGAGTGTTCAGGATTGCAGGTTCGACGTGGTGAAGCGGGTCAGGGCTCCCTCCCCGCCTCCAGCGCGCCTGGAGACGGGGAGGGAAGTCGTCACTTCAGGCCGTACGCCCGGTGGACGGTCTGCTCCACGGTGTTGCCCTCGGCGTCCGTGGCCTGGGCCCTGAGCCCCACGGCGCCCGTGGTGCGGGACAGCTCGGGCGTCGTGATGGTGGCGCGTCCCGAGGAGGACACGGGCACCGGGGTCCAGTGGGCGCCGTCGTCGAACGTGACCGAGAGCTTCAGCGCGGTGAGCTTCGCGTCCCGCACGCCGTAGGACCCGTGGTATCCGGTGACGGTGATCCGGTGCGAGGTGCCTGCCTTGAGCCGGTTGTCCAGGTCGAGGGGCACGTCGTAGCGGAGGTTGAGCCGCCTGACCGGCTCGCACGGCGCCAGCTTGCCCGTGGCGAACCAGGCTATGCAGAGACCGTCGTCCGTCGTGGACATCCCTCCGGTCGGCCGCTTGGACCGGAAGGTCCACGCGGTCTCGACGTCCTTGGCGTACAGCTGCGACGGGTTGGGGGTGTGGAACTTGTCGGTGAGCCGGTAGGCGGCCTCCGTCTCCGGCAGGGTGAAGGTCGGCACGACGAACGCGACGATCCAGAGCACGATCTGGGTCTCGACGAGCGGGATCTCCTGCCCGTCGCGATACAGGTGCATCTCGTCCTTGCCGCCGTGGACGTCGCTCTGCCAATTGGCGTTGTACGTGTACGCCTCCTGGTGGTTCGGCACCGGCCCCATGACGGGCACGGTCGCCAGGAAGGTGTCCTGCGTACGGCACGGGAAGCACTGGGCGACGCCCGCGTCGAGCACCGCGTCGGAGACGACGACGTTGCCCGGCACACGGGGCTGGATCCCCCACGCCTCGGTGCGCGACCCGGCCTTGGCGAAGATGTCCACGGCGGTCGTCGTCAGCGCGTGCTTGGCGTAATAGTTGTCGCCCTCGTCGTACATCGTGGTGTTCGTCCGGGTCCAGACGACGTCCGGCGAGAGCGGCCCCACGTACTCGGTGAGGGCCGTCTGCGCGCGCACGGCGTGCTCCATGGACCACGGCCCGGCGTACGCGCCCGGATGGGTCAGCAGCGACGCCGACGTGCTCAGCTGCACGTCGCCGGGCCGGTCGGCGTGGAAGCGGTCGTCGATCTGCTGCAGGTCGCGCGACTTGATCGAGTAGCGGACGCCGGAGGGGACCCGGCCCTGCTCGGGGAGGAACAGCGAGTACAGGTACGGCGTGGTCGCGACGCCCTCCGCCGTGACCGTCACCGGCCGGCGCCGGGACAGGGCGGCCAGCGCGCGCCCCTGCTCGGCGGGCAGGCTCATGGTCGGGATCGGGTACGTGGGCCAGCTCCCGGCCGGGTCGAGGAAGGACCGGCCGGCGGCCCCGTACCCGAGGACCGCGGCGGCGCCCGCCTGCTGGGCGGCCTTGACCCGGTCCAGGGCGTTGCCCGTGCAGGCCGTGGCCGGGCACAGGTCTTGGAGGTCGAGCAGGACGAGCTTGCCACGCACGTCCAGGCCGCTGAAGCCGGCGCCCTTGCCCGCGTCGACCAGCGTGAGCCTGCTGCGGCCGTCGAGCTTGGGCGTCACCGTCTGCAGGTTCGCGTAGCGCGGGGTGAGGGCGGGGCCGCCGGGCACCTTCATCCGGATGGCCGGGGCGCCCATCTGGTAGCGGCCGGTCAGATGGAACGTGCCCTGGGTGACCTTGCGGGTGGGCAGCATCAGGTAGTCGTCGATGCCGTACTGCGGATACAGCGACTCCGCGTCGATGGCGGCCACGCCGTTGGCCGCCTGGCGCCGGAAGGTGTACTGGGAGAGGTAGACCTCCGAGTCGCGCGGCGTCTCCACGGAGACCTTGCGCGCCTTGCGCAGGTCGAGCGTGACCGTGGTGTCCTTGGTGATCTCGATCTGCGGCTCGACGGGCAGGGCCTGGACCCATTCGCCGTCCGCGCCGCGCCAGGCGACCGCGCTCATCACGGCGTAGGTGCCGGGGTAGACCTGTGCCTGGCTCTCGGTGCCCGTGGCGGGGCTGTAGGAGTACTGCAGGTCGTCGCGGTCGTCGGTCCGCATGAGCAGCCACGGGATCTCCGTGTTGCCGGTGGCCCCGTCGGGCAACACCAGCCGGGTGCGGACGGTGACCTTCCGCGGCTCGACGAACGCGCCGACGGCCGTGTTCACCTGGACGTCGCCGCTCGAGGCCCGAACGTAACCCTCGTACCAGGTGTCGGGGCCCGCCGGGTCGAACGTGACCGTGACCGGCGCGGTGCCGTGCGCCGGGACGGTGACCCTGTCGCGGTCGAGGGTGAGCGCGCGGGCCGGCAGGTCGCCGCCCCGGTGTGCCTTGACGCCGGTGCTCAGGGTGAGGGTCACCGGCTGGTCGCCGTCGTTGGTGTAGGTGAGGGTCTTGGTGACCGGGCCGCTCTGGGGCGAGGGCAGGAAGCCGAAGTCGATGCTGCCGGAGGCGCGTACCTGCTGCTTGACGGCGCGGGCGACGTCGACGCGGCCGGCGCCCTGCTCGTAGGCGTCCTGCCCGTCGCCGTGGGCGGTGCTGGTGAGCGCGGCCTTGAGCTGGACGTTGGTCCAGTCGGGGTGCTCCTGGGCGAGGATCGCGGCGGCGCCGGCGACGTGCGGGGTGGCCATCGACGTGCCGGACGCGGCGGTGTAGCCGTCCTCGGCGGGCTCGCCCATGGACGTGCCGCGCGCGCGGGCGGCGACGATGTCCACGCCGGGGGCGCTGATGTCGGGCTTGAGGCTGTAGTCGAACGGGGTGGGGCCGCGGCTGGAGAAGGACGCGAGCGCGTCCGAGCGGTCCACGGCGGCGACGGTCAGCGCGGAGGCGGCGGTGCCGGGCGAGCCGATCGTACGGTTCTGGCCGTCGTTGCCCGCGGCGATCACGAACAGCGCGCCGGAGTCGGCGGAGAGCTTGTCCACGGCCTGGTCGAGCGGGTTGTCCGGGCCGGGGCAGCACCCGCCGAGGCTCATGCTCACCACGCGGGCCTGCTGGGCGACCGCCCACTGCATGCCCTGGATGATGTCGGACTCGAGGCCGCTGCCGTAGTTGTTCATCACCTTGCCGACGAGCAGCGACGCCTCGGGCGCGACTCCGCGGTACTTGGGGCCGTTGCCCGCGATGATGGAGGCGACGTGCGTGCCGTGGCCGTGACCGTCCTCGGCGCTCGACTCGGAGCTGAAGTTCGCGGTCGCGGCGATCCGTCCGGCCAGGTCGGGGTGGGTGGCGTCCACGCCGGTGTCGAGCACGGCCACCTTGACGCCCGTGCCCTTGAGCCCGGCCGCCCACGCCTCGGGGGCGCCGATCTGCTTGACGCTCCGGTCAAGCGTGACCTGGACCTTGCGGTCGAGCCAGATCTTCGAGGACGCGGCCCTGGCGGTGGCGACCCCGGACCAGAACTGCCCGGCGGCCTTCTTGTCCACCTTGACGGCCACGCCGTCGATGCTGGCGAGGGCGCGCGCCCCGGCGATCCGCTGCTGCGGCCCGTGCTGGACGATCACCGGCAGGGTGGGGCTCTCGGCGTCGGAGTAGCCGTTGCCCGCCAGGTACGCCACGTCGAACAGGCCCCTGTCCAGGCGGCCCGCCGACAGCTCGTCCATCACGTCCGTGGGGTAGACGTAGTACGCCTTGCCCTCGCGTACCGACATGAAGAACACCGGCGCGCCGTCGGGCCTGCGGGCCGGCTCGACCTGGGCCTGCGGGCTGCCGTCGGGGGCGGTGCCGTAGGTCACCACGTCCCCGGTGATCAATGTGATCTTCTTGGCGGACTCCCCCGCCGCACCGGCGACCGGCGCCGGGGCCGAAGGGGTGGGAAGGGGGGTCGGCGCTGCCATCCCGGTGGACAGCAGCACGCCTAAAGCGACAAGAGAGCGGCCGATCATGCGTCTCCTCAGAGATCATCTAGTCCCCGGGAACCATGACAGATCGCAGTAAAGCCGCGAAAGATGATCGAGAGTCCTTTTCCCGCCATGTACGGAAACAGGACAAGCGCCGGCAATGACTGGTCCCGGCGCGGCGATCACGGACGGTAAGCTGGAGATGACGGAAGGGGGACGTCATGATCGAGGTCAAGAGCATCGACAAGCCAGACGAGCGCCGCGACTTCCCCATGGGGCATCTCGAAGTGTGCAACCTGGAGGGCCTGACCTTCGGCGTGGCCACGTTCGAGCCCGGCTGGCGGTGGTCGGCGTCGGTCAAGCCGATCGTGGGCACCGACTCGTGCCAGGTCCACCACAACTGCTTCGTCGTCCAGGGCCGGATGCGCCTGCGGACCGACGAGGGCGGCGAGGCCGAGGTGGGCCCCGGCGACGTCTTCGTCTGCACGCCCGGGCACGACGCCTGGGTGGTGGGTGACGAGCAGTGCGTGGTCTACGACTTCGCGGGCGGCGCCGCCGAATACGCCAGGGGCACCCGGGCCGGCTGATCGGGCCGGCTGATCGGGGCCGGGCATGGCTGTGGCCGGATCGCCAGTCCGGTGCGATCCGGCCACAGGTCAGTGGGTGTTTATGAGCAGTGCTCGAAAGGGCTCTCGTACTTGCTGGTGCCGACGCTGCCGCCCCACTTGACGCACTTGTCGGCGGCGGCGGCCCGTACGGGTCCCGCGTAGTACTCGAACTTGCCCGCGTCCTCGATGCGGGCCTTGTCCTTGACCTCCAGGAAGGCGCTCGTGTCGGAGGCCGTGCCCACGGAGACCTTCTTGATCGTGGCCACGCAGTTGTTGCCGTTGGCCGAGTTGTAGAGCAGGTGGACCGTGCCCGCCGCGCCCCCCGTGCCGAGGGCCTGCGAGTCGATCACCTTGTAGCCGCTGCCGCACACCTCTTCAGGCGTGTGCGGGTTCGTGCCGCCGCCCCCGCCGCTGCCGCCGGTGACGTACTGCATGTACTTCGTCCAGTCCCAGTAGCGGCCCGGGTCGGTGTGGTCGGTGCCGGGGACCTCGACGTGGCCGATGATGTGGGTACGGTCCTTGGGGATGCCGTACCGGTCGGCGATGTTGCGGGTCAGCGCGGCCGACGAGCGGTACATCGCGTCGGTGAACCACGTCGCGTTGTCCACGAAGCCCTCGTGCTCGATGCCGATCGAGCGCCGGTTGTAGTTGCCGGCGTGGAAGGCGCGGTCCTTCTCCCTGACCATCTGGGTGATGGCGCCGTCGGAGGAGCGCACGACGTAGTGGGCCGACGTGGGGTTCGGCCTGGGCCCGGTCTGGAACCAGTCGATCGTCCCGGCGTAGGAGCCCTGCGTCACGTGGATGACGATGCGGTCGATGGCGTCGCTGGTCGGCCGGTTGGAGACCGCGTAGTTGCTGCTGTGGGCGGGCGCCCACACGGCCGACGGGTAGTCCGTGCTCGCCGCGAGCGTGCCGGGCTTGTCCAGGTCGTCCGCCTTGGCGTACTGGCCGCGGTCGGGCGTCACGGCGCGGGCCGGCACGGTGACGGTCTCGCCGCCCGGCGTGGTGGCGCGGATGCCCTGGGCCAGCATGTCGTAGACGGTGTCGGCGTAGAGCCGGGCGACCTCGGGCGCGGACGCGCCGGAGTACTTGGCCACCGCCTGGTACCACTTGCCGGCGTCCTTGCGGGCGGCGGCGGTCAGTTTCAGCTCGTCGGCGTAGGCCCGCAGCACCGCGGCGCCGCCGGCGATGTTGGCCGCGTCGTCCGCCTTCAGCGCCGAGAGCGGCTTCTTGGTCAGCGTGACGGCCCGGTCGAGGGTCTTGGAGGTGACCAGGTGCATCATGCCGTACCCGCCGTCCGCGCTGGGCTGGCCCTTGTGCCCGTCCAGGTGCGTCTCGGAGTACGCGACCGACACCAGCAGGTCACGCGGCACCTCGTAGGCGGCCGCGGCCTTGGCGAACGCGTCGGCCAGCGGGTCGGCCGCGGCGGCCGAGGCAGGGTGCCCCGCGCCTGCGAGCATCGCCAGGGGGATGACCGCGCCCGTCACAATTGTGCGAATCTTCACAGGGTTCAGCTCCCGCAGTGCCCGGACGGGGCGTCGTACTTGCTCGAGCCGACGCTGCCGCCCCACTTGACGCACTTGCCGGCGGCCGAGCCGCGCACCGGTCCGGCGTAGTACTCGAAGCTGCCGCTGTCGCTGACGCGGGTCTTGCCCTGTACCTCGAGGTACGCGCTGGTGGCGCTGGCCTTGCCGAGCGAGGTCTTCTTGATCGTGGCCACGCAGTTGTTGCCGTTGCCGGAGTTGTAGGTCAGGTAGACCGTGCCGGCCGTGCCGAGGGCCTTGGACTCGATCACCTTGTAGCCGCTGCCGCAGACGGACTCGGCGGTGTGCGGGTTGCCGCCGCCGCCACCACCACCGCACTTGTTGTTCGAGGTCACCGAGGCGATCGGGTAGCCGAAGGTGACGCCGTTGAAGACGGCCTTCTTGATGTTGGCCGGGTAGCTGGAGCCGTTGCGCACCTCGTAGTGGAGGTGGGGGCTGATGTTGTTGCCCGGCTTGCTGGTGTTGCCCACGGTACCGATCTTCTGGCCCTGGGCGACCTGGGCGCCGGCCGAGACGGCGCGGGAGTTCAGGTGGGCGTAGTACGAGGTCCAGCCACCACCGTGGTCGATCTTGACCAGGTTGCCGTAGCCGTTGGTCGAGCCCTGGTGGGCGGAGATGACCACGGTGCCGGCCGCGGCGGCGACCACGGTGTCACCCTTGTCGGCGTCGGGCGTGCTGCCCCGGTTGAAGTCGATCTCGTACGACCTGTGGGCGCTGCTCCCGCTGTTGTTGCCCGTCCAGGTCTGTCCGCAGGGGAACGGGAGCTGGAAGCTCGGGGCAGCCAGGGTCGACACCGGCGGAACGTCCACCTGGTTCGGCGGGTTGCCCATCTCACCCTCGTCCTCCTGCGCCGAGGACGACGGCTTAGGAGACGGGGTCGGGGCGGCCCATGCCGCCGTCGCGATCGAGCTCGTGGCGAGGCTGAAGAGCAGGGCAACCCCGGCCGTAAGCACCCCTCTGGGTCTCATGCGGATACCTTTCTGCGCGCGCCGGAGTGGGGGGTCCCCGACCGGCACCGCGAACTGTCCGTTGGATCTTTCGAAGCGCTCTTGCTGGGGACCAAGATTGCGAGTACGACATACAAAGAACATCCAAAATCGGTATAAAGGCCCTTCCAGCTTGATACGCCTCACCCACGGGCGCCCCGCCCGGCGTCCAGCTCAGGAGAACGCGCGGTCATGGTGGTTGAACAGCCCGTATTCAGGGTTCTCGGGCCGCTGCAGGTCTGGGGTCCTGAAGGGCCCCTTCGGATCGCGGGCAGGAAGCCCAGGCTTCTGCTCGCCTCGCTGCTGCTGGACGCCAACCAGGTGGTCAGCTCGGACATGCTCGTCGAGGTGCTGTGGCCGCGGGTGCAGCCGTCGTCCGCCGTGGCCAACCTGCGCACGTACGTGAGCTCGCTGCGCTCGGCCGGGGTCCAGATCGTGGCCCAGGCCTCCGGCTACGCGATCGAGCTCGACGCGGACCGGCTGGACGCCCTGCGGTTCGAGGAACTGGTGACCATGGCGCGGGCGGCGGGCCGTACCGATGAGGCCTTCGAGCACTTACGCCGCGCGCTGGCGTTATGGCGCGGCACGCCGCTCGGCGACCTGCCCGCCAGCCCGCTGTGGGACGGGCGGCTGCGCGTGCTCACCCAGGCCCGGCTGGCCGCGGCCGAGGAGCTGGCCGAGCTGAAGCTGGCGCGCGGCGAGCACGCCGGCGCGATCGACGACCTGCGCGCGCTGATCGGCGAGCACCCCTACCGGGAGGATCTGTGGCAGCGGCTGATCCTCGCCCTGCACCACAGCGGCCGGCGGGCCGAGGCGCTGCACGCCTACACCACGATCAGGCGGCAGCTCGTGGACGAGCTGGGCATCGAGCCGGGGCAGGACCTGCGTGACGTGCACGCCTCCGTGCTGGCGGGCGACCCCGCGCCCGTGACGGCGGGCGACCCGCCTGCGGCGCTCGCCGCCGCCGCGCCCCACCAGCTTCCCGCGGACGTGCCGGACTTCACCGGCAGGGCGGCGGACGTGGCGGCGCTGACCCAGGCCCTGTCGGCGGGCGAGCGGCCGCCGGACGGCCCCCCTTCGATCGCCGTGGTGACCGGGCCACCCGGCGTCGGCAAGTCGGCGCTGGCCGTCCACTGCGCGCACGCCCTGCGCGCCGAATACCCGGCCGGACAGCTCTACCTGTGCCTCGGCGGCACCGAGACGACGCCGGCCGACCCCCTCGACCTCCTCGCCGAGGCGCTGCGCGCGCTCGGCGTCGCGGAGCCGGCCCTGCCGCTCACGCTGCGCGAGCGGGCCTCCCTGTACCGATCCCTGCTGGCCCGGCGGCCCATGCTGGTCTTCCTCGACGACGCCGCCGACACCGCGCAGGTACGCGCCCTGCTGCCCGGCCACGGCTGCGCGGTGCTCGTCACGAGCCGGCGGCGGATCGCGGAACTGCCGGGCGCCCTCCAGCTCGAGCTCGATGTGCTGGCGCCCGAGGAGTCCGAGGAGCTCCTCGGCAAGATCGTCGGCGCCGAGCGGGTGGCCGCGGAGCGCGAGGCCGCACAGGCGATCGTGCACTCCTGCGGCCACCTGCCGCTGGCCGTCAGGGTGGCGGGGGCCCGGCTGGCCGGGCGGCCCGGCTGGCCGCTGAGCGTGCTGCGACAGCGGCTGGACGACGAGACGAGCCGCCTCGACGAGCTGCGCGCCGGAGACCTCGAGGTACGCGGCTCGTTCGAGCTCAGCTACCGCCGGCTCCCCGGCGACGCGGCCCTGGCCTTGCGCGCGCTCGGCCTGCTCGGCTCGCAGTCCGTGCCCGGCTGGGTGGCCGACGCCGTGCTCGACCGGCACCGGTCGGACACCGTGGTCGACACCCTCGTGGACGCCAACCTGCTGCGCCTGGCCGGCACCGACCCCGTCGGCCAGCCCCGCTACCGCCTGCACGACCTGGTCCGCTGCGCCGCGAAGGAGAAGGCGGGCGCCCCCACCATCGACGGCGCCGAACGGCACGCGCTCGTCAGGGTGCTCGGCGGCTGGCTGACCGCCGCCGAACACGCCGCCACGCGGCTGCCGACCACCCTGTTCGGGCTGACGTCCGACGGGGCGCCCCGCTGGAGCCTGGAGCGGGAGACCCTCGGCCGCCTGACCGCCGAGCCGCTGGCGTGGTTCGACGCCGAGCAGGACTCCCTGGTCGAGGCCGTACGGCTGGCCGCCGACGCGGGCCTGGCCCAGTCCGCGTGGGGGCTGGCCGCGACCCTGGTGCCGTACTTCGACCTGCACTGCCGCCTGGAGGAGTGGCAGACCACGCACCGCGTCGCCCTGGACAGCGCCCGCGCGGCCGGCGACCGCCACGGCGAGGCCGCCATGCTCCGCGGCCTGGCCCAGGTCTGCGTCTACCAGGACCGCTACGCCGAGGCCGGGGACATGTTCCGGCGGGCGCGGGCCATCTTCCACGAGCTGGGCGACACGCGGAGCGAGGCGATCTCCATCTGCGGGCTGGCGGCGGTCAACCAGTTCTCCGGCCGGCACCTCAGGGCGCTCGGATCCTTCAGGCACGCGCTGGCCATGTTCCTGGCCATCGGGGACCGGAGCGGCGAGGCGTACGCGCGGCAGGCGATCGGGCGCGTCTACCTGTCGCTGCGCGACGTGCGCCAGGCCTCCAGGTGGCTCGGGGACGCCCTGCGGCTGGCCGAGGAGCTCGGCGACGCCCACCGCGAGGGCTGCGTGTCGATGCAGCTCGGCCGCCTGTACGACCTGGTCGCCGAGTCCGACAGGGCCATGCGCTCACAGGGGCACGCGCTGGACATCTTCGAGGCCCTCGGGGATCGGCACTGCGGCGCGTACGCGATGCGGAACCTGGGCGGGCTCCAGGTGGCCAGGGGCGACCGGTCGGACGGCTCCGACCAGCTGGAGCGCTCACTGGTGATCTTCCAGCAGCTCGGGGACCGGAGCGGCGAGGCCGACACGTACCAGTCGCTGGGCGAGCTGTACCACTCGTCCGGGCGCTCCGTGCTGGCCCGCCACTACCTGCACCAGGCCCACGAGCTGCGCAGGGAGCTCAGCGAGTCGTTCGCGTGACGGCGGGGTGGCGGGCCAGCCACCGCGCCGTGGGCCAGGTCTCGAGGCGCCACGCGCTGTCCCAGAACATCCACTCGTACTCGGTGGCCCGGCAGAACGCCTCCTCCATCGCCCGGCGCGTCCCCGGGTCGGCGAGCTCGGCCAGCCGGTCCACGAGCGCCCTGGCCTGCTCCACCGAGGCCGCGAAGGACGGGTCGGAGTAGGTGGCGATCCAGGTCCGGTACGGGTGGTCGGCGGCTTCCGCCGTGCGCTCGAGCAGCGCCGTGCCGACGTCCTGGTAGACCCAGAAGCACGGCAGCACGGCGGCGGCGAGCACGGGCAAGGGGGCGGCGAGAGCCGTGGCCTGCAGATAGGAGGAGTAGGCCAGGCAGGTGGGCGAGGTGGCGACGGCTTCCGTCTCGGCGGCCGCCAGGCCGAACTGCTGCAGGTAGCCCGCGTGCAGGCCGCGCTCGACGACCAGCGCCGTGTGCGCGCTCCGGGCGAAGAACGCGGCGTCGGCCGGGTCGGTGGCGCGGGCCGAGGCGGTCGCCAGCACCTTGGAGTACGCCACCAGGTAGCGGCCGTCCTGGACGAGGTAGAACGCGAAGCGGTCGCGGTCGAGGGTGCCGTCGCGGAGCGCGGTGTTGAACGGGTGGTCGTGGATCGCCTCGAGCAACGGGGCCGTGCGCGTCCACATCTGCTCACAGAAGGTCACCGATGACGTCCCTTCGCTAGTGCGAACTAGATCAGGTTCGACGGGTGTGATCTCAGCCCGGCCTACCGGGCACCCCGCGTCACGGGGAACGCTAGCAGACGGCGAGCAGTCCCGGACCAGCGGCATGACGGCGGAACGCGCGTGAGACGGCGCCGGAGACCGGCGGCCGGGGTGAAACTTTCACGTCGATCCCGTCACCCTTCATCGCTTGACCTGCGATGGTGAGGATTTCTTGCTCGCCGCTGTTTCCCCTGGCCGGATGCGGACTTACGGTGACCCCACTTCCCCGTCGAACCGGTCCGGGTCGCGTCGAAATCTCGTCGAAGCGCTTCGACAGTCCGGATTCGACGAGGAGGTGCCCGCCATCGGCCGACAACAGCGGAAAGGGAGATCATGCTCAGGACGCTCCGCCTCTTCGTCTCGGCATCCATGCTCGTCGCGCTCATCGGGGTGCTCGCTCAGCCCGCCCAGGCCGCCGTCTGGTCCTCGACGGCCCAGTGGGGCACCTGGACCAACGGCGGTTACACCCTTTACAACAACATCTGGGGCAGCGGTGCCGGCCCACAGACGATCTGGGCCAATTCGTACAGCAACTGGGGTGTCTGGGCCAACCACCCCAACACCGGCGGCGTCAAGTCCTATCCCAACGCCACGAAGAACGTGAACCGGCGGCTCAGCGCCCTCGGCAGCGCGACCAGCAGCTTCAACGTGACCGTCCCGAACGGCGGCGCCTACACCAGCGCGTACGACATCTGGTGCGACGGCCACACCTACGAGATCATGCTCTGGATGAACAAGTACGGCCCGGTGGGCCCGATCGGGTCGCGGCAGACGAGCGCGTCGGTGGGCGGCCACAGCTGGGACGTCTACCGCGGCTCCAACGGGTCCAACCAGGTGTTCTCCTTCGTGCGGCAGGGCAACGTCAGCTCCGGGAGCGTGGACATCAAGGCGATCCTGAACTGGCTCCGGTCCAGGAACTGGTTCGGTGACGTGACGCTCGGCGACGTCCAGTTCGGCTACGAGATCACGTCGTCCAGCGGCGGGATGGACTTCCGCACCAACAGCTTCTCGGTGTCGGCGAGCTGAACTCGGCCCTTGGGCGATCACGCCGCTCGGCGTGACGGCGGAACACGCCGCTCGGCGTGACGGGGCGGCACGCGCGTGAGGCGGCTCAGGCGGTGAAGGCGGTGCGGTGGTCACGGGCCCAGGTGCCATACGTGCGGGGCGGGCGGCCCAGCGCCTTCTCCACGTCCGGCGTCAGCCGGGCGTTGCCGCCTCGCGCGACCAAGTCGGCGCCGTTGACGGCGGTGTCGGCGAACGCGGCGTCCTGTCCGGCGGCGAGCAGCCGCTGCCGGTAGAGCTCAAGCGGCACATCCACGGCCTCCAGGCCGCGACCGAGGACCTCGCCCAGACACTCCACCATGTCGGGGACGCTCAGCAGCTCCGGCCCCGTCAGTGTGAGCACGCCGCCCGCGAAGTCACCGGACGTCAGCGCGCGCACGGCTACCTCGGCCACGTCACGCGGGTCGATGACGCCCTGCGTGCCGGTGCCGGTCATGTTGGGAATCGGGTGCCCTGACCGGATCGGGGCGGCCCAGCGCAGGCTGTTGGAGGCGAAGCTGGAGGGGCGCAGCACCGTCCATTCCACGCCGGTCGACCGCAGCGCTTCCTCGCCGGGAAGGTGCCAGTCCGTCACCTTGGAGTCGGACTGCTCGCCGGTGCCGATGGCCGAGAGCTTCACCGCCTTCCGTACGCCCGCCGCCCGCGCGGCGGCGAGCATCGCCTCGTCGTGCCGGATGATCGCCGGGCCGGGGGCGCTGAGGAGGAACAGGGTGTCGACTCCCGCCGCCGCCTCCGCCAGGGACCCGAGGTCGTCGAAATCGCCTCGTACGGCATCGACGCCGGGCAGTGCGGGAACTCGGGAAGGCTCCCGAGCCATCGCCCGCACCCGCTCGCCACGAGCCGACAGCAACCGGAGCGTTTCACCACCGATGGTGCCAGTGGCACCGGTAACAAGAATCATGCGTCGCATGCTGTCAGCGCATCCGTCGGCGCCTATAGGAAGTTCCGGCACAACCGGCTCATATCCACCATCCGACAAGGGTCCAGCCCAGGGCGGTTAACGTGAGGCCATGAGCATCCCGCCCGGCAGGCTGCGACGCTGGATCAGCGACATCACCGTGTGGACGGACTTCGGGCCCGGCGATCGGCTGGTTCACGTCCCCGACGCCGACACCGCGCTGGTCGTGCGCCGAGCGCGGGACGGGCGCTGCGACCTGCTGGTGACCGGGCCACGTACGCGTGCTACGTACAACACCGGCAAGGACATCCCTTTCAGCCTCAGGCTCCGGCTTCGGCCCGGCTCCGCCCGGCCGCTGCTCGGCGTGCGAGCGGGCGAGCTGGTCGACCGGGTGGTCGGCATCGGCGAGCTGTGGCCCGGCTCGGACGACCTCGTGCTCCGGCTGTCCGAGGCAGGGACCGACGCAGGGCTCGTGCTGAAACATCTGGAGCCGGCGCTGCTGGCCCGGATCGCCACCCGGACCCCGGCGGACCTGGCGCGGAGCGAGCTGGTACGTGCCGCGGCCACGTCCCTGACGCGCCCTGCCGGCCCGGGACGGGAGCCGGTGCCCGCCATCGCGCGGCGGCTGGCCGTCAGCGAGCGTCATCTGCGCGGCCTGTTCGCCGACGGCGTCGGGCTCCCGCCCAAGCGCTTCGAGCGCATCACGCGCGTCCGCAGGGTGCTCGCGGACGGCCGTGCCTCCGGCTGGGCGGCGGCCGGCTACTACGACCAGTCGCACATGACGGCCGAGTTCCGCGTCATGATGGGCGTGACTCCCGGCGCCTTCTTCGCCGGCCGCCTCCCGGCGCTTCAGCCTTGCTAAGCTGACAGTTAGTTCGCTTTCCGAATCAAGCAGAGGGTCGGCGGCATGGTCAAGGCAACGGGTGAGCACATGGGAGTCGTCTCCGGGCTGGTGCGCGCCTCCTTCCTGGTGAGCGCCGTGTACGCCGAGTCGGCGCGCGAGTACGGGATCACCTCGCAGCAGGGACAGCTGCTGTGCGTGCTGATGGCGCAGCCGTACGGGATGAGCGCGCTGGGCGGGATCCTGGGCCTGGCCAAGTCCAGCCTCACCGAGCTGGTCGACCGCAGCGCCCAGCGGGGCCTGGTGCGTCGCGAGCCGGACCCGCGCGACGGGCGCGCCGTGCGGGTGGCGCTCACCGAGCGGGGCAGCGAGCTGGCCGAGGACTTCTACACCGAGACGTGCCGCCGGATCGACCAGCTTCCCTCGAGCCTGGCGGCGGACGAGCGCGCCACGCTGGCCGGGCTGCTGGGCCGCGTGGTCGAGGACAACCAGGTCCCGGTGGTCTTCCTGGAGCCGGCCGACGCCGCCTCCCACAAGCACTGACCGGTACGGCGCCGTCCTTCCCGCAAAGGGGCCCAGGTCCGGTAGGGGCGGGGCGGCCGTCCGAGGACCGGCTCCCGTACCATCGCGGAGTTCCGCACCATGGTCGCCGCCACGGCCGATGAGCGAAGTCCGTCCGCCGGGCGGACGGCGCTCTCCTGCTTCACCGCAGCGCGTGGACCTCGGGATAGAGCCGGGCACCGGCCAGGAGCGAGGACACCTGATGGCGGACCGCCTGGTCGGCGAACTGGGTGACGTAGGCGTTCTGGATGCGCAGGCCACGGGCTCCGTCGATGGATTCCAGCGGGAACAGGGCGCGGATCGGCGCCGCCAGGTAGATCACGGCGTAGTCGGTGAAGTTGAAGTGGCCGGTTCCAGCGATCTCGTAGCGCCAGACGGGGCCGGTGCTCGCGGCAAGCCATTGCCGCGTTCTGTCGCGCATGCCCCGGTTCCCCGCGTCGTCGGCGCGGCAGGCTCCGGTGACGCACGAGTTCTCACCGCCGAGGATCAGCGCGGGGGCGCGCAGGCCGGTACGCACGACGCCGCCGTACAGGGCTCCGTCCAGGTCGACCGCGCCCGCGCAGGACGGGTCGTCGTGGCAGGCCTGGAACGCGGTCGCGCCGCCGAAGGAGTGGCCGACGTACAGCGGGTGGCTCACGTCGACGTGCCCGGCCAGGAGCGCGTCCCGGTCGAGTGCGGCGGCGCGGGCGGCGACGAATCGGGCGTCCGCCGTCCACACGCCGATCAGCCTGTTCGCGGTTTTCTCCTCGTCTGTGTCGTCGGGCTTACCGGTCGGTGTGCTGGTCACCGCGTGCCCGTGCAGGACGGTGACGTTGGCGCTGTAGGTGGGGGTCAGGCTCGCCACGACGTAGCCGTGGCTGGCCAGGTCCTGGGCGAGAGAGCTGAACACCGGCGCGTTCAACCCCATCCCGGGCGCGAGCACGACCAGCGGGAACCGTCCCGGCGCGACGGCGGCGCCGTCGACGGCCCGGCTGTGCACAGCCGCGAAGCTGCCCTCGCCCAGGCCGGGCAGCGGCGTCGGGATGTGCTGGCGCGCCCACTGGCCGGGCGTGTAGGGCGCGCGCGGCCCGCCGGCGTCCCGTGTTGTGGGGTACCAGATCCACACCGACAACTCACGCCGCAGCCCAGGCCGCGGCGCGAGGGGGTCGGTCCGGCGGGTGTCGGTCCATTCCTGGATCACGCGCCCGACTCTGTACGCGCCGGTGGGGTCGGGCAGGTCCTGTGGCAGCACCCGTCGTACGGTCACCACGCCCAGATAGCCGACGATCAGCACGACAAGCACCAGCGGCAGCCCGACCAGGACCCGGGAAAAGCGCCGCACGCGGGTCCTGAAGGCCTGAACCAGCAGGGTGATCAGGGCGACAATGGCCGCCGGCCCCACGGCCAGCCGACTGATCTGCCCCAGGGAGCCCGCAGAATAGTCGAGCAGGTAGCCGATCCCGCCGCGGAAGGCGATGGTGACGGGAACGCTCACGGCCGCGCCGTACAGCGCCGCCGGCAGGACCGGTGGGCGGCGCGGCTCAGTCGATCGCCGGGCCCGGCACAGCAGCCCGAGATAGGCGTTGAGCGGGACGATCAGGGCGACCAGCAAGGTGGCGCCGACGACCACGCGGAAGGTCGCCGCCTGGAGTGGCTGGCGGCCGAGTCCGTCGCCGATCGCCTCGGCCAGCGCCAGGCAGCCCGAGACAGCGGTCGAGAGCAGGACGGCCGCGGCGATCCGGTGCCGGCGCAGGACGTCGGCGACCCGGCGTGCCCGGTCGACGGGAATCCCGAGGCGTTGCGCGGCGGCCAGAAGATCCTCGACCCAGTCGGTGTCGCCCCTGCTATCGGGTCCCGCGTGGCGCAGGGCCACCGCCAGCGGCACGGCCGACAGGGTGACCACCACCAGCCCGGCGACCAGCAGCAGTTGCCGCCAGTCCCGCAGGTCGGCGTTCGCGCCGGCGACGACCGACGCCCAGCAGGTCGCCACCGTCGCCGCCACGGCGGTGAGCACCACCCGGGCGCCTCGCAGCAACCCGGCGGATCCGGGCCGCGCCCAGGCGCGGATGGCGAGCGCCAGCGCCAGGGCCGGGACCAGCAGTTCGGTGGAGGAGATCACGACGTCGTACGGATCGTCCTGCCACGGGCTGGAGGCCCGCACGGCGCGGAACTGGGTGGACAGCAGGATCAGCACGGTGAAGGCCGCCGCGGACGCCATGCAGCACCGCAAGGCTCGGGTGAAGGTCACACGCCGGACGCTAGTACGCGAAACGATGTAACGTCAAACGTACTAGAGGCGGAGGGCCCGGGTGACGCTGACCGCCGAGCACAGCGCGGCCCCTACGCCGATCGCCACACCCGCCAGCGTCAGAGGCGTACGGCCGGCCATGGCGGCCGCGACGGCGTCCACCACCGCCACCGCACCGAGCAGGACGGCCACGGCCGCGGCCAGCAGCACCGGCCGACGCATCACCGCGACCGGCGGCCGGGCCCGCCGCAAGGTGACGACCGGCCCGACGGCGAGCGCCAACACCATCGCACCCAGCCCGGCCACCCACGTCAGCAGACCGGCCAGGAAACCCGGCGACAGCCGGTGCGGCTGCGCGAGCAGCACGGCGCCTGCGGCCTCGACCCCCACCAGCAGACCCGCCGGCAGCAGCGGCCGGACCAGGCGGCGATCCCGGGCCGGAAGCAGGACCCGCAGCGTCAGCTGCAGCGCTCCCGTTCCGGCCACGGCGCAGCCCGCCAGCACCAGCCACCAGGCCGCCGAGACCAGCACGCGAACCGCGTGCGGCGTCCCGGGCTGCGGCGGATCCAGCAGGAGCCGATCCAGCAGCGGAACCGAGGAGATCCCCGCGCACCAGGCGACCCAGGTGGTCGCCAGCGTCGCCTGGAGTCGCCGCCGCAGACGCGCGTCAGGGGCGCCCGCCAGCGCCGGCCGCAGCCAGGCCAGGGTGGCGGCGCCCGCGAGGTCGAGCAGCGCCCGCGGGCCGCCACCCACATCCTCGACCAGTGCCGCGAGCTCCTTCCCGTAGCGCTCCCGAAACCATGGTGGATAGCAGGCCAGCGCGACGCGCGCCACCAGGCCGCTCATCGCGCCAGGCCCGCTGACAGGCGGCGCAGGCCGGTGGTCGCGAAACGCGACATCTCGGCCAGCCGTTCACCCAGCGCCGACGCTCCCGCCGCGGTGATCCGGTACGGCCGGCGACGCTCCTCCCCGGGCAGTGCCTCCACCAGCCCCTGCTCCTCCAGCCTGGACAGCGCGGCGTACAGCGTCCCCGGGCCGAGCGTGATGCCGGTCTGCTCCCGGACGTCCTTGACGATCGCGTAGCCGTGTTTCGGCTCCTCCGCCAGGCTCCCCAGGATCAGCAGCGGCGGACTGCCCCACCCGAGCGGATCCGTCCGTCGAGCCATCACGCCCCCTAGTACGTCAAACGATAGGTCGCCAGACGATGGTACCGCCCTGGCGGCCCCACCGCCCCGGGCATGGAAGGGGCGGTGCGCACGGTGTCACCGTCGCTGACCACCGACGGTTGGACCGCCTTGGCCGCGCATACTCGTAGCATCGGCCGCATGGCATGTGTGCTCGTCGTGGAGGACGATCTGGTCATCAGGTCGGAGCTGGTCGAAGCGCTGGCCGCCCAGGGCTACGAGGCGGAGCCGGCCGCGGACGGGGCCGAGGCGCTGCGGGCGGCCGAGCGGCACCAGCCGGATCTCGTCCTGCTGGATCTGGGGCTGCCCGATGTGGACGGGGTCGCTCTGTGCCGGCGGTTGCGCTCGAGGGTGCCGGACACGGTGATCGTCGTGCTGACAGCTCGTACGCAGGAGTTCGAGGTCGTGGTGGCGCTGGACGCGGGGGCTGATGACTACCTGACCAAGCCGTTTCGGCTGACCGAGCTGATGGCCAGGATCCGCGCGCACCTGCGGCGACGTGGCCCGGCACAGGGGGAGCGCGTACTGACGGCCGGGCGGTTGCGGCTCGACCTGCCCGCGCGGCGCGCCTACGTCGGGCAGGCGGAGGTGGTGTTGCGGCCCAAGGAGTTCGACCTGCTGGCGGCGCTGGTCAGCCGGGCGGGCGAGGTGGTGACGCGCGAGCAGCTCATGGACGAGGTGTGGGACGAAAACTGGTTCGGGCCCACCAAGACGCTGGATGTGCACGTATTCGCGCTGCGCCGCAAGCTGGCCGAGCACGGCGAGGGGATGGAGCGGATCGTCACGGTGCGGGGGCGCGGCTACCGCTACGAGCCATGACCCACCGCAGGCCGGCCGCTGGCTAGGTGTCGTGGCCGGGTAGCAGCAGGCTGAACAGCGGGGGTCTGGCGCGGCTGAGTACCAGCCGGCCGCCTTCAGCTTCGGCGAGAGACCGGGCCAGGGCCAGACCGATGCCGTGGCTGTGTCCGCTGGACCTGATGAACGGGTCGCTCTCCGGCGCCACGCCGGGCCCGTGATCGCTCACCTCGACGGCCATGCCGGGGCCCACGTCGGCGACGGTGACGGCGACCTCTCCCTGGCCGTGACGCAGGGCGTTGTCGAGCAGGACGCGTAGGATCTGCCGGACGGCGGCGGGCTGGGCGGTCACCGGCGGTAGTGCGCGCTCCACGGTGATGGTCAGGCAGCGGCCCTGCCGGGCCAGCGGGCCGTGCCACTCCTGCCGGATCTCTTCCATCAGCGCGTCCACATCGAGTCGCTCGGCGGGCGCGCGGCTGTCGCGGCTGAGCCGTACAAGATCGTCGATTACCTCCTGCAGCCGCTCCCCCCTGGCCAGCGCGGCCCGGGCCGCCGGGGCCAGGTCCGTGCCCGGTCGGGACAGCGCCGATTCCAGGCCGAGCAGCAGGCCGGTCAGTCCGGTGCGCAGCTGGTGGGAGACGTCGGCGCTGAAGGCCCGCTCGCGGGCGAGCACGTCGCCGAGGCGACGCGCCGTGGACTCCAGCGCCTGTGCGGCCTGGTCAGCCTCGCGGAGCCCGGAGGGTGCGGCGCGGACGCTGAAGTCGCCGCCGCCGAGTGCCTGCGCCGCGGCGGTCAGCCGCTCCAGGGGTGTGGCGAGCCGGGCCGACTGGCGCACGGCCGCGCCCGCGGCCAGCGCGATCACGATCAGCGCCAGCCCGGCCATCAGCAGCCACGCCTGATGGATGCGCTGCTCAACCTGCGAGTTCGGCGTCGCCACCCGGATGATCAGCGCGGGGCCCTCCTCGGAGGGGACGGGGGCGGACACGGCCACGAAGCCGTCCTCCACCGTGTCATGGACACGGCCGTCCTTGCTGGAGGTGGCCAGGCCGGAGTGGACGGGACCGTCGCCGAACAGGCGGGCGCCGGTCAGGGTGTAGCCGCCGACGGCCAGGTCGCCCGGCAGGCCCTTCGGCAGCCCCAACGGTACCCGTGGCTCGTCGGGGATCGCGGCGGCTACCCAGGCCGCGTCGCGTTGCAGGGCGCCCACCGTCTGGTCGTGGTAAAGGATGTTCACCGCGATTGCCAGGGGCACCAGGAAGAGCGCAACGGCCAGGGCGGTCACGCTGACGATCACCACCAGCACCCGCCGCCGCAGCGGCACGCCCTGCGCTGTCACCCTTCCAGGGTGGCAGAAGGAAGGTAAACGTCCCGCTAACCCCTTGCTCAGCGGCGTCTTTCTGGCCAGCAGCGCCACGGCGATCGCGATCGACAGAGTCAGGCACACGTGACCGCTGGGAAAGCTGTCGGGGCCGAGCTCCCGCACCAGAGCGTGGACCGCCGGGGTCGGGGGCGGGCAACGATGACCTTGACCAGCGCGCCCACGCCCCACCCTGCGGCGATGACCAGCAGCATGCCTCCGGCGGCGCGCGTCCGTCCCGAGACGGCGACGCCGACGACGAGGACGGCGGCTACGCCACTTGGGACGAGGTTTCGGATGAGGATTAACCTCGCGTTATGGTTGGCCGAACCTGCCGCTATCCCGCGTTTCCGCAGACTGAGGGCGTCAGTACGACGTCAATGCATCGGAGATATTTCAATGCGTAAGTCTGTGATCATCCCCGGACTCGCCACCGTGGCCGTCCTCGTGGCGGGCGGCGGAGCTGCCGCGTACGCGTCCTCCCTCGACCAGAGCCCCGCCCCCACCTCCACCCAGTCCTCCGCTGCCCCCACGGAGCAGGCCCCCGAGAACGAGGCCGCCACGCCCGAGGAGAGCGCGGAGCCCAACGAGGGCACCAAGGAAGACGAGCAGAGCCAGAAGGCCGAGGCCGAGGACGGCAACGACGACCAGGGCGGCGAGAAGGCCGAGGACGGCAACGACGACAAGGGGCAGGAGACCGGCTCCGAGGCCCAGGAGGGCAAGCAGGGCCAGGCGGGCGACCAGCACGAGCAGGAGGGTAAGGGCGACGCCTCCGAACCCGAGGACGGCTGAGCCAAGCGCCGGGCACCCCGAGACTCACCGTGCTGGCGTGCCCGGCTCAGCCCTGAGCGTTCGGCGCTGCCCCGCGGCCGCCGCGCCAGGTCAGGGCAACCACGGGAAGATCTTCGCGCGTTCACAGTGTGCCGCTTGTAGCGCTGCGCGTCCGGCACACTGGGCGGGCCGGCCGTAGCCGCCCTCGGCTCCAGCCGTGGACATCGGCCCCCCGACGCCGCCTTCGCCCTGTACGCGATCCTGGCGGCCGGCACCGTGACGCTGTTCTGGCACCTGACACCTCAGGCCGAAGCGCCCGAGACTGCACGCCCCGACCGGAGGTCGCGCGCGGTGCCGGGCCAGGCGCGCCTGCCGGCCGGGTTGTCCGCCCTGTCCGGCGGGGCAGCCGCCCAGGTGGAGCGCTTGGTCTGGCCCGCATGGGCGCGTGCCGGGGGTCGGCTTGTCCGGCGTCGCAACGAGATCCTCCGCCGGCAAGAGGGCGAGCCTGGCTGGGACGGCCTCGGCAAACGGTCGCGTCCGGTCGCGTCAAGTTACTCCTCACCCAAGCCTGATCACTAAGAGTAATTGATAGATTACTCAGATGATTGTCCGGATGGTGGGCATGGTGCAGCGGCGGCTGTTCGCGTTGATGATCGTCTGTTATCTGCTGGCTGCTGTGGTGCCGCGGCCGGGTGAGGTTTTGCGGACGGCGGCGCTGCGCTTGCTTGGATCGGATGGTTCGGTCACGATGCCCATGGTTCTGCTGGCTGTGATGTTGTCGACTGCAGGTCTTGGGGTGCGGGTGCGGGATCTGTGCGCTGTGGTGGGCAGACCTCTGCGGCTCGCGTCGGGCGTGGCGGTGAACGCGCTCCTACCTCTGGTGCTCTTGCCGGTCGCTGCGATGTGCCTGCAGGCCTGGCCCGACGCCGCGGAGGTGGAGTGCCTCGCGGTCGGATTGCTGCTGGTGCTTGCGATGCCGATCGCCGGCGGAGCAGCGTCCTGGGGGCAGACCGCGGGTGGCAACGTTCCCCTGGTGGTCGCCATGGTCGTGGGTTCGACGCTGCTCAGTCCTGTCACGGTTCCGTGGGGGGTGGCCGCGTCCGCCGCCCTGGTCGGTCCGGCAGGCGTCGGCAGCCTTGATGACACGGCGCGGCTCGACGGGCTGGCCGGGACGGCGGGCGCGGGCGCGTTTGCCCTGGCCTTGATCGTGCTGCCGTGCCTGGCCGGGATCATCGCGCGGGCCATGCTCGGGGAGCGGCGCGCAGCACGCACCGCCCCGGTCATCAAGCTGGTCAACATCGTGAACATCCTGCTGCTGTGCTACATCAACGCTTCCGGCGCGCTCGGACAGGCGCTGTCACATCCCGACCCTGACTTCCTGGCCCTGGCCGTCAGCGTGGCCGGCGCGGTTTGCTGCTTGTCCTTCCTCGTCGGCAGGTGGATATCCCGATGGACCCGATGCGACGCTCCGGACGGGATCTCGCTCACCTTCGCCACCGGCATGAACAACACCAGCGCGGCGGCGGTCCTGGCCGCAAGCTGGTTCGCGCACCGTCCGCAGGTCCTCGTGCCGATCCTGGCCTACAGCCTGCTGCAGAAGGTCGCCGCCAGTCTGTTCGGACCCCGGTCCCCCGCCCCACCTGCGGCGCTGTCATGAGCCCTCCAGCACCGTCTCGGTGACGCATATCCCCTCCACCTACGCCAGGTGCGCGGCTTGATCTTTGAACTTCGACCAGCTCGCCCGGCGCGCCGGTCTGTTAAACCGGTCCTGTCCAGCACAGCCCTGGCCGAAGGCTGAGCCCGCCGAGCCGCCGAGCGGGGACGCGCCGGGCCAGGCGGCTCAGGTAAAGCAACCACGCGCCACCATCTCGGTCGCCACCAGGATCGCGAGCGCCTCGGCGGCCAGCAGAGCCACCAGGACAACGAGCTGCACGACTCCGGCCTCGATCGGGCTCGCCCCGCCGAGCAGCATCCCGACGAAGGCGCCAGGAAGAGTGACCAGCCCTACGGTCCGGGTCTGATCCAGCGCCGGTACCAGCGCCTGGGCCGCCGCCGGGCGGCAGATCTCCAGCGCCGCCTCCCTGGGCAGGAAGCCCAGCGCCAGAGCCGCCTCCACCTCTCCTCTTCGCTGGACCAGTTCCTCCACGGCCCGCCGTCCGGCGAGGGAGGTAGCGGTCAGACAGCCACCCAGCAGGATCCCCGCGATCGGGATCACCACGATCCCGTCCATGGAAATCGTCCCGCTCACGGCCAGGATCATCAGCGCTGGCGCGGAGCCCGCCGCGATCGGCACCGCCGCCCACCAGGCCTTCCGACTGCGAGTAATGCGCCGGCCCGCGGTAAAGGAGGCCACACCGTACATGAGCACGATGAACCCCGCCGCGGCCGCGAAGGAGGCGACCACCCAGGTGATCAGCACAGAGACCGCGCCGAGTTGGGCGGCCGCCCGCACGCAGGCAGTCAGGACGGCTCGTCCATGTCCGAGCCGGCCGAACCAGGCCACCAGGGCGCCCAACACAACGAGAGCGATCAAGGCCACCGGCAGGAGAGGGGTCACAGAGATCAACGAAGAGGAACGCACAGCAGGTAGTGTGCCGCCGTCTACCACCTCGACCATTGCCGGGGCTGCTTGACCACGTTCTCGTCGTCGCCGGTCTCGGCATGATCACCAGGCGTACGCCTCGGGCGCGGGGTTGGCGCCGTTCGGGCCGGGCGGGGGAAAGAGCTCGTCCAGCTTGGCGAGCGTGCCGTCGTCGAGCGTGATCTCCAGGGCACGCAGCGAGCCGTCGAACTGCTCGATCGTACGCGGCCCGATGATCGGCCCGGTAACCCCGTCCTGTGCGAGCAGCCAGGCCAGCCCGACGTTCGCCGGATCCTCACCGAGGTCGGCGCAGAGCTTCTCATACGCCTCGACCGATCCCCGCTGCTCGGCGAACGCGGCAGCCCAGAGCCCCGCGCCGCTGCGGGCGGCGACGCCCTCGCGCTGCTTGCGCAGGACGCCGCTGAGCACTCCGCCGTGCAGCGGCGACCAGGGGATCACGCCCAGGCCGTAGTGCCGGGCAGCGGGCAGCACCTCCAGCTCTGCCCACCGCGACATCAGGTTGTAGATCGACTGTTCGCTGACCAGCCCGAGGAAGTGCCGAGACCGGGCGGCCTCCTGGGCTTGGGCGATGTGCCAGCCGGCGAAGTTGGACGAGCCGAAGTAGAGCACTTTGCCCTGCTGGCGCAGGACGCTGAAGGCCTCCCAGATCTCCTCCCACGGCGTGTTCCTGTCGATGTGGTGCATCTGGTACAGGTCGATGTAGTCGGTCTGCAAACGCTTGAGCGACTCCTCGCACGCGCGCCGGATGTGCAGCGCCGACAGCCCGCTGTCGTTGGGCCACTCCCCCACCGGGCGATAGACCTTGGTGGCGAGGACGGTCCTGTCGCGCCGGCCGCCGCCCTGGGCGAACCACCGGCCGAGGATCTGCTCAGTGGCGCCTTCGCCGTAGACGTTGGCGGTGTCGAAGAAGTTGACGCCGTGCTCGTGCGCACGGTCCATGATCGCGTGACTGTCCGCTTCGGACGCGCGCGACCCGAAGTTCATGGTGCCGAGGACGAGCCGGGAAACCGACAGGCCGCTGCGGCCCAGGCGGGTGTACTCCACGTGTTCCACCTTCCAACTGCATCAAGTAAGACGCGAAGACACTACGACTTGCTACATGAATGATGCAAGTCTGCTGAGAACCGCAACGGTGTCGTATGATCTCCTCATGAAGACAACCGGCGGCCGGGCGCTGCGGGCGGATGCCGAACGCACGATGACGGCGATCCTGGAGGCGGCCGAACGCACACTCAGCCGCGATCCCGCGTCCACGATGGAGCAGATCGCCGAAGCCGCCGGCGTCGCCCGCACCACCGTGCACCGGCGCTTCGCCACCCGCGAGGCGCTCATCGACGCTCTGGCGCTGTGGGCCACCCAGCGGTTCGCCGCGGCGGTCGGCGCCGCCCACCCCGACACGGCCCCGCCGCTGGTCGCCCTCTACCAGACGACCGCGAACGTTCTCGACATCAAGGCCGGCTGGGGATTCGCGATGAGCCAGGCCTCCTCCGCCAACCCGGAGGTGGCTCGCCTCCACAGCGAGGTACGGGACACGTGCGAACGGCTGTTCCGCCGGGCCAGGGAGGCGGGCGTCATGCGCGCCGACGCCGACCTCGCATGGACCCGCCGCGTCTACTACGCGCTCATCCACGAGGCCGCCCAGAACAGGGACGACAAGGACAACGACGTGCTCGCGACGCTCGTCGTGGACACCCTGCTCCGCGGCGCGGGCGCCCCGCACCCCCACCGTCTGTGAGGCCGGCCACCGGCCTTCTCAGTGGGTCATCGGCACGCGCTCGAGCGGAGCCCCGAGGCGGGGCAGGAGCCGCCTGACACCCGGACGGCGGGCCGGAGCTGAAAGTTTCAGCGCCGACGTGCGCGGATGCCGGCGGAGCCGGCGCGGTGCTGGCGTGCCCGCTCCGGCCGGTCCTATGGTGAGGCGGCCATGTCCCGTGTCCTCGCCCTCCTGGCCGGGCTGTGCCTGGCACTCGCACTCCCGCCCGCCACCGCCGCGGCGCGGGCCACGCCCACGACGGGGTCTGTCGCCGCCGCCGTCACCGTGCCGGTCGGCGCCCAGTTCACCGACACGTCGGGAAATCTGCTGCACGCCCACGGCGGCGGCGTGATCAAGGTCGGCTCGTACTACTACTGGTTCGGGGAGAACCGCAACGCCGACGGCACCTTCCGGTACGTCTCCGCCTACCGCTCGGCCGACCTGCGCACGTGGGAGTTCCGCAACCACGTGCTCACCCAGTCCAGCGCCGCCGAGCTGCAGGTGGCCAACATCGAGCGCCCGAAGGTCGTCTACAACGCCTCGACCGGCCAGTTCGTCATGTGGATGCACAAGGAGAACGGCCGCGACTACGGCGAGGCGCGGGCGGCCGTGGCGGTCTCGAACACGGTGGACGGCGCCTACACCTACCTGCGCAGCTTCCGCCCGCTCGGCCACATGTCGCGCGACATCACCGCGTTCGTCGACACCGACGGCACCGCGTACATGATCTCGGCCGCGAACGAGAACTACGACCTGCACGTCTACCGGCTGACCGCCGACTACACCGACGTGGCCGCGCTGGCGCGGATGTGGGCCGGCGACCACCGGGAGGCGCCGGCGATGTTCAAGCGCGACGGCGTGTACTTCATGCTGACCTCCGCCGCCACCGGCTGGCAGCCCAACCAGGCCCAGTACGCCACCGCCACCAGCATCACCGGCACGTGGAGCGCCTGGCAGAACGTGGGCGACTCCACCACGTTCGGCTCTCAGCCGGCGTACGTGCTGCCGGTGCAGGGCACCTCCGGCACGTCGTACCTGTACCTGGGTGACCGGTGGGCCGGCGCATGGGGCGGCCCCGTCAACGACTCCCGCTACGTGTGGCTGCCGGTCCAGTTCCCGAGCGGCACGTCCATGAGCCTGACCTATGCCCGGCAGCTCACCGTCGACGCCGCCACCGGCACGATCACCACGACCGGCACCGGCTACGACCGGCTGGCGGTGCGCCACTCGGGCAAGTGCGCCGACGTGCGCAACGCCTCCACCGCCAACGCGGCCGCCGTCATCCAGTACTCCTGCGGCGGCGGCGCGAACCAGCAGTGGCGCATCCAGTCGATCAGCGGCGGCTACGTGCAGATCGTGGCCCGCCACTCCGGCAAGTGCCTGGACGTCAACGGCGCTTCGACCGCCGACGGGGCCGCCGTCCAGCAGTACGCCTGCGGCACCGGCACCAACCAGCAGTGGACGCTGCAGGACGCGGGCGGCGGCTACCTGCGGCTGGTGGCCAGGCACTCGGGCAAGTGCGCCGACCTGCCCTCGTCGTCGCAGGCCGACGACGTCCAGTTCAAGCAGTACGCGTGCAACGGCGGCCAGAACCAGCAGTTCACCCGTACCCCACTGTGATCCGGTGACAGGCCGTACACGTCAGTCCGCCGGCTCGGCGACCGTGGCGCCCACGACGGCTATGAGAGACCTCGGATGGGAGAGGAGGGACAAGGGGTCAGAGCCACGCCTGGAGCTCCTCGCCGTGCGGATCGTCCGCCACGCTCCACTCGCCGTCGATGCGCATGGTGGCCCGGCGCCCGGTCTCGTAGCGCTCCCAGCCGGGGTCCCCGGTCGTGGCGAAGGCCACCCACGCCGCGTGCATCCGGGTGGCCAGGCCCGGCGGCGGCTCGTCCGGGCCGAGCAGGACCTGTGGGCCGCGCAGCCGGGGCAGGCCGGTGACGTCGAAGACGAACGGCAGCTCCACGGCGTGGGTCGCGCCCAACTCGCCGCCCAGCGCGTTCGAGCGCCACGCGAACGAGTAGCGGTAGGTGGCGGCGGCCCTCCCCACATGCGCGGCCGTCCTCCCCGCATGCGCTGCGGCCCTCCCCGCATGCGCGGCGGCCGTTTGCGCATGAGCGTCGGCCAGGCGCCGGCTTCCCACGCCGAACATGGCATCGCCCATGATGGCCGAGCGCAGCTCCCCGTCGGACGCCTTCGGCCTGGCATTGCGGTAGGTCTCGACGAGGCGGGCGGGCCGCGGGTGTGAGCGCGCCGCGGCGGCGTCCACGTCCGCCGCCGTCGAGGTGGACAGGTTCCCGAACGGCGCCAGGTAGAGGTTGCCCTCCTCCGTGTTGGTGCCCACCAGCAGGTCCACGCCCGCGCCGCGGCCCGCGGCGACGGCCTCGGCCGGCTGCCGGTCGAGCACGAGGCTGAACGGGCTGAGCCCGATGAGCGGATCGCTGTGCGTCTCGGTCCGCAGGTCGATGCCCGACAGTTCGGACATGACCTCGACCAGCCGCCGGTCGGGAATGCCGGCGAAGGCGTCGGCATGCGGCTCGACCCCGAGTGCGTGGGCCGCGGCGCGGGTCACGCTGGCGGCCTGCTCGGGTGTGAAGGCGCCCAGGCCGCTGCCGCTCTGCATGATCACGCGCCGGAACAGCCCCTCGGCCTCGGGCGCGGCCAGCACGCCGCCCACGATCGTGGCGCCCGCGGACTGACCGGACAGCGTGACGCGGGCCGGGTCGCCGCCGAACGCGGCGATGTTCTCCCGTACCCACCGCAGGGCGGCGATCACGTCGAGCAGGCCCCGGTTGGCGGGCGCACCGGGCAGATCGAGGAAGCCCGTGATGCCCAGCCGGTAGTTGAGCGTCACGAGGACGACCCCGTCGCGGGCGAAGGCGGCGCCGTCGTAGATCTCCGCCCGGGTGGAGCCCGCCACGAACCCGCCGCCGTGCACGAACACCATCACGGGCAGCCGCTCCCCGGAGGCCCCCGGCGTCCACACGTTGACGGTCAGGAAGTCCTCGCCGGGGATCCAGCCCGGCCCGAAGTACGGGGTCATGTCCACGCTGCCGAGCCGGCGTTCGGCCTGCGGCGCGGTCGGCCCCGGCTCGGTGGCGTCCCGCACACCGTTCCAAGGGGCGTGCGGGCGTGGGGCGGCGAATCGGGCGGCGCCGGTCGGCGGAGCGGCGTACGGGATGTTCAGGAACACGGTCGCCCCGTCGCGCCGCAGGCCGCGCACTGCGCCTTGCGCGGTGACGACGGTCTCTGGTGCGTGGTGGTTCATCGGGCGTCCTTCGAGGTCTCGGAGTACAGGGCGAACGGAGCCCAGCCCTTGACGGCGAACCCGCCGCCTTCGCGGACCACCTCGGCGGCTCCGTGCCCGCCCAGGTGCGCGGGGACGACCAAGGCGCCCCGGTCGGCGGCCCAGCCGAGCACCTTGCGGCGGGTGGCGCGGGCTCCGGCCGGGTCCTCGCAGAAGCAACTGTTGACGTCCGGCTCCACGAACTGCACGGGGTTGTGCAGCATGTCGCCGACGAACACCGCGCGGTCCGTGCCCGATTCGAGGGTGACCACCGAGGACCCCGGCGTGTGCCCCGGCGCGAGGTCCAGTCGCAGGTTGGAGTCGATCGTGTACGAGTCCTCCCACAGTCTCGTCAGCCCCGCCTCGTGGACGGGGGCCACGCTGTCCTCGAACACGTTCTGGTTGCCGCGGCCGAACACTGACGCGTGGCCGTTCGCCGGGTTCCAGAAGTCGAAGTCGTCCTTCGGCATCAAATAGGTGGCGTTGGGGAAAGTGGGCACCCAGTGCCGACCGTCCAGGTACGTGTTCCAGCCGACGTGATCGATGTGGAGATGCGTGTTGATCACGATGTCCACGTCCTCCGGTCCGACGCCGGCCCGGGCGAGATTGGCCAGGAAATCCCTTTCCAGGTGGCTCCAGACCGGGGCGTACGGGCGCTCCTTGTGATTTCCCACGCCGGTGTCGACCAGGATGGTCCGGCCCTCGCTGCGGAGCAGCCAGGTCTGGATCGCGGAGTTGACGATCCGCGTCTCGGGGTCGACGAAGTGCGGCTCCAGCAAGGAGGAGTGCTCCTCCCACGTACGTGGCGAGCTTTCCGGGAAGAACGTCTTGGGCGTCATCCCGACAGGCCCGCAATATTCCCAGACCCGCGTGATCGTGACGTCACCCAGGGTGATCTGATGGGCAGGCATGAGTATTCCTTGATCAGATGAGTGGTGATGAGTGCGATGAAATCCCCCGCCCTTCCATCGTGCGCCCACCACCGGGGCCGGCGGTATGCGTCAGGTGACTGCATCCGTTGCGGGGTCACGCGCTTGCTACCGTGACAGAAAGCGGCACCGACCTGCGGCGACGCTGCGGTCCTGCTCGATGAGATCACTGGAGGGCCTGTGGACGAGCGGGCGCCGGGTTCCCGCGCCACCGCGGAGCGTGAGGTGTTCGTCGGGCGGGAAGCCGAGGTCGATCGGCTCTCCGCTCTGGTGGCGGACGCGTCCGGCGGCGGCCGGGTTCTGCTCCTGTCCGGAGCCGCGGGAAGCGGCAAGAGCACGCTGCTGGAGTACGCGGCCCGCCGCGCCGAGGAAGCAGGCCGTCGGGTGCTGCGGGCGGGCGGTCGCGAGTCCGAGAGGGACCTGGCCTTCGCGGGCCTGCACCAGCTGCTCCGGCCGGTGCTGGACGAGGCGGCCCACCTGCCGGACCGGCAGCGCCGTGCGCTGCTCGGCGCCTTCGGATTCGTGCCCGACGCCCCCGATCCCCTGCTGACGGGGGTCGCCGTCCTGACCCTGCTGTCCCAGGTTGCCGAACGGACGCCGCTGGTGGTCGTGCTCGACGACGCCCAGTGGATCGACTCGGCCTCCGCCGACCTCCTCGCCTTCGCCGCCCGCCGGCTGGACGACGATCCCATCACCCTGCTGGCCGCCGTACGCGACGACGACCCGGTCGGCGTACGCGACGGCAGGCCGGGCTTCGATCGAGGGCCGGCCTTCGAGCGGCGGCCGGCCTTCGGCCAGGGGTTCCCGACGCTCGTGCTGCCCCCGCTCGACCACACGGCATCCCGGCGGCTGCTCGACCTGCGCGTGCCCGGCCTGACGGGCAGGATCAGGGAATGCGTGCTCGACCAGGCCGCGGGGAACCCCCTGGCCCTGCTCGAACTGGCCGGACACGCCTCGCTCGACCCCGGCGACCACGGCCCGCTGCCGGTCGGAGAGCGGCTGGCGGCCATCTACGCCGCCCGGCTGGCGGAGTTGCCCGAAGCCGGCCGGCGGGCCCTGCTGCTCCTGGCCGCCGCCGACGTGGATGATCCCCCCGACGCCGTGCTGGCGCTGCTGCCCGACGCCGACGACAAGGCCTGGCCGGCCGTCGAAGGTCCGCGCCGGCTCGGCCGTCGCCTCGTCCAGGCGGTTCACGTGAAAGACCCCGCGGCGAGGCCGTCAGCGCACGGTCTCGTAGTGGCGCAGGAACAGCTCCTCCAGCGTCGGCGGCCGGCTGACCAGGCTGCGCACGCCCGCCTCCGTGAGCCGCCGCAGCGCCTGGTCCAGCGCCGGGTTGTCCACCGTGAACCGCACCCGTCCGTCATCGGCGGTGAGGTCGTGCACGCCGGGCAGCTCGGCCAGCCCGTCCGGCGGCCCCGCCAGCTCCGCCTCGATCGACGTGCGCGTCAGGTGCCGCAGCTCCGCCAGCGTGCCCGTCTCTACCGTCCGGCCGTCACGGATGATCGTCAGCCGGTCGCACAGCGCCTCCACCTCGGCCAGGATGTGGCTCGACAGCAGCACCGTACGCCGCGACTCCTTGACGCACTCCCGGAACACCTCCTCCATCAACGGGTCGAGCCCGGAGGTGGGCTCGTCGAGGATCAGCAGCTCCGCGTCCGAGGCCAGCGCGGCCACGAGGGCGACCTTCTGCCGGTTGCCCTTGGAGTACGTGCGGGCCTTCTTGCGCGGGTCCAGGTCGAACCGCTCCAGCAGCTCCGCCTTGCGCCGCTCGTTCAGGCCGCCGCGTAACCGCCCGAGCAGGTCGATCGCCTCGCCGCCCGACAGGTTGGGCCACAAGGTCACATCGCCCGGCACGTACGCCAGCCGCCGGTGCAGCTCGGTCGCCTCCGACCACGGATCGCCGCCCAGCAGCCGGGCGCTGCCCGCGTCGGGCCGCACCATGCCCAGCAGGATCCGGATCGTCGTGCTCTTCCCCGCTCCGTTGGGCCCCAGGAACCCGTGCACCTCGCCGGCGCGCACGGTGAGATCGAGGCCGTCCAGCGCCCTGGTCGACCCGAACCTCTTCACCAACCCCTTCACGGCGATGGCGTCAGCCATGGCGATGCTCCTTCACGTGTTCTGGCCCCGGTCGAGGGCTTTCCTGGCCTCCGCGGCCTCTTCGAGGCTGAGCAGCGGGTGGGAGTAGATGTCGAGCATCACCCGCATCAGCTTGGCCTGCCCCTCCGGGCTGGTCAGGTCGGCGTCCAGACCGCGTTCGACGTGCCGGCGCAGGACCGTGACCGACAGCGCCATCGCGGCGATCAGCGCCGAACGGGACCGCGCGTCGACGTCGGGCGGGTCGGGGCGGTTCTTGTCGGCCTCCGCGATCCACCGCTCGCCGATGTCGACCATCTCGTCGAACAGCGGCGCCGCCCAGCCCTCCGTCAACGCCCGCGCCAGGTAGGGCTGGTAGGGCCCCATCACCGCCACAGGGTTCAGGCCGGCCTGGGGATCGCGCGCGGCGTCCTCGTGCAGCTGGTGAATGATCTTCACCAGGTGCTGGTCGCACGCCTCGCGCAGCGCCTCCTTCGAGCCGAAGTGGTGACGCACCAGGCCCAGGGACACCCCCGCGGTCTCGGCGATCCCGCGGATCGTCGCCCGCTCGAAGCCGTACTCACCGATATGCCGCATCGCCGCGTCCCTGATCCGCGCACGCGCCGTGAGGTCCTCAGGGTCCGGTACGGTCGTCATCCTGTTCCTCTGTATAGCTGACTGTTCATCCGTGGAGCACACTATACCTATGTATAGTCGATAGGCAACGCGCCCCCGACTACGCACATCAGCCCGTCCCGTTCTACGCTCCATGACGACGATTGGAGCCACCGCCGTGCCACAGACCGACCTCCCGACGGCCGCCACGCCCCTGCGCCTGACCACCGCCATCCGGCCCTACGACTGGGGCTCGGTCACGGCGCTCCCCCACCTGTTCGGCACCGAGCCCACCGGCAAGCCCCAGGCCGAGCTCTGGATGGGCGCCCACCCCGGCGACCCCTCCACCGTCGACGGCACCCCGCTGAACGAGCTCATCGCCCACGACCCCGCCGCCACCCTCGGCGAGCCCACCGCCGCCCGCTTCGGCCCCGCCCTCCCCTACCTGCTCAAGGTCCTGGCCATCGAACGCCCGCTCTCCCTCCAGGTCCACCCCACCACCGCGCAGGCCGAGGCCGGGTTCGCCGACGAGAACGCCCGGGGCGTCCCCATCGACGACCCGGCCCGCACGTACAAGGACACCTCGCACAAGCCCGAGATGGTCTGCGCGCTCACCCCGTTCCACGGCCTGTGCGGCTTCCGCGACCCCGCCGCCACCGCCGGCCTCCTCGACCGCCTGGCCCTGCCGGACCTTCGCCCCTGGGCCGACCTGCTCAGAGCGGGCGGCCTGCGGGAGGTGTTCGCCCAGATGCTCGACGAGGCCAACCGGCCGCTGCGCGCCCAGGTCGAGCAGGCCCTGCTCGCCCTTGACGGCGACCCCGACCTGGCCGGGTACGGCGACATCGCCCGCGCCTGCCCCGGTGACCCCGGCGTCACCGCCGCCCTCCTGCTCCACCACGTCAACCTGCTCCCCGGCCAGGCCCTCTACCTCGGCGCCGGAGTCCCCCACGCCTACCTCGGCGGCATCGGCGTCGAGATCATGGCCAACTCCGACAACGTGCTGCGCTGCGGCCTCACCACCAAGCACATCGACGTGCCGGAGCTCATGCGCGTCGTGGACTTCACGCCCTCGGAGCCGCACCTGGTACGACCCGAGGAGGGCGTACGGGGCGAGCACCGCTACCGGCCGCCGGCCCCCGAGTTCGCCCTCGCCCGCTACGACCTGGAGACCCCCCACTCGCTGACCGGCGGCGTCCCCCAGATCGTCGTCTGCGTCGACGGCGAGGCCCACCTCGGAGATCTGACCCTGCGGCCGGGCGAGTCCGCGTTCGTCCCGGCGGCCGTCCCCTCGGTGCGGCTCTCCGGCAAGGGAACGGCGTACTGCGCCTCGCCGGGCGCCTTTACACTGTAGATTCATACATGGGTGAGGCCGATCCTGTGATACGTTCGGCGTCGCCGTGCACCGCTGCGACCTGAGGAGGTGAGACCGATCAACGCTGTGACAGATCGGGGCTCCCTCCCTCGCATGGTCTAGGGAGCGCCCGAAAAGGCATCCCGAAAGGCCTGAAACGCTGTGCGCTTCACCTCTCAGACGTCGTCGGACGGCGTCACCGAACACCTCTTCACCCTCGGCGAGACCCCCGGCGTGCTGTGGACGCCGCAGGACGCCCCCGGCACTCGTCCCGTGATCCTCATGGGACACGGCGGCGGGCAGCACAAGAAGGCTCCCGGCGTCGAGGCCCGCGCTCGCCGCTTCGTCGCCGAGGGCGGTTTCGCGGTCGTCGCGATCGACGCGCCCCACCACGGCGAGCGGCCGAAGGGCGAGGAGTTCAACCGGCTCGCGGCCGAGAACCGGGCCCGCATGGCCGCGGGCGAGGACAAGGCCCCGCTGGTCGCCGCCATGCACGAGCTTCTGGCCGAGCAGGCCGTCGCGGAATGGCAGGCGGTCCTGACCGCGGTCCAGCAGCTCGACCACGTCGGCGCCGGTCCGGTGGGCTATTGGGGCGTGTCGATGGGCTGCGGGCTCGGTGTCCCGCTCGTCGCCGCCGAACCCCGGGTCCGCGCCGCGGTGCTGGGCCTGCTCGGGCCGTCCGGGCTGGCCGGGACCGCCGCGCGGGTCACCGTGCCGGTGCAGTTCCTCCTCCAGTGGGACGATCAGCTGGTGCCTCGGGACCAGAGCCTGGCGCTGTTCGACGCCCTGGCCTCACCGGACAAGACGCTGCATGCCAATCCCGGCGATCACGGGGAGATCCCCGCGTTCGAGACGGACAGCTCGCTGCGCTTCTTCACCCGGCATCTCGGCCAGGACGCGCCCCTGCCCGTGTGATTCCCGGACCGCACGGCGTGCTCGACGGCATCGAGCACGCCGTGCGGCCGGCCGGGAGGCAGAGGCGCGGACACGTTTCGCCGCCGGCTTGAACATCGCGTTCCTAGGCTCCCGGGCATGAACGCCGTGTCTACCGCCACTCATGTGACCATCGAGCCGAGCATCCTGTACTTCGGGACGCCGGTCGTCCTGCTCTCCACGGAGAACCCGGACGGGACCTTCAACCTCGCCCCGATGTCCTCCGCCTGGGCGCTGGGCAACGTGATCGTGCTAGGGCTGGGCGCAGAAGGGCAGACCGCGCGCAACCTCATGAGCCGCCCCGAGGTGGTGATCAACCTGCCCGCTCCCCACCAGTGGGCGGCCGTCGAACGTCTGGCCTCTCTCACCGGCCGTCATCCGGTGCCGGAGAGCAAGCCGGCGGGCTGCCGTTACGAGCCGGACAAGTTCGGCGCGGCCGGGCTGCGGCCCTCGCCGTCCGAGACGGTACGGCCCCCTCGCGTGGCCGAGTGCCCGATCCAGTTCGAGGCGCGCGCGGAACGGGTGGGGCGTGACGTGTCGGGGTCGTTCGTCATCGCCGAGGCCGTCGTGGGGAAGGTGCACGCGGACCCGCGCATCGTCGTGCCCGGCACGCACCACGTGGACCCGGGCGCCTGGAGCCCGCTCATCTACAACTTCCGCCACTACTTCGGCCTCGGCCCCGAACTCGGTCACTCCTACCGCAGCCAGACGCCCCGCACCCGGTAGCGGCGCGGCTCAGCGAGGTTCGCCGGGCAGCCGCCTGACCTTGAGCACGTTGTCCGTGCGGGTGCCGGGGTGGCCGTCGGGGCCGTTCTGGGTACGCTCGTACTCCTCGCTGAGCAGCACCTCCCACTCCCCCTCCGGCAGTTCGAGAGCGTCGAGGACGTCCTGCGGCGTGGGGAAGTGCGCCTCGAAGGGCGGGTTCTCCACCCAGGACGCCCAGCCCCCGTGCCCGACCACCAGCAGCACCCCACCGGGGGCGACGGCCGACGCGGCGGCGCGCAGGATGGCCTCGCGCGGCATGTCACGAGGGGAGTGCAGGAAACAGGCGGAGACGAGGTCGTACGTGCCCTCGGGGAAGGACACGGAGAGGTCGTGCCGCTGCCAGTCGATGCGGTCGGCCACCCCCGCGCTCGTGGCGTGCTCGGCGGCGCGTTCGAGCGCCACGCCGGAGACGTCGGCCGCGGTGACGCGCCACCCCTGCCCGGCGAGCCAGATCGCGTCGGCGCCCTCGCCGCACCCGAGGTCCAGCGCCGTGCCGGACTCGAGGTCCGTCGCCTCGCGCACCAGCATGACGTTGGGGTCGCCGCTCCACATCTGCGCGCTCTGGCCGTAACGAGCGTTCCAGTACGCCTCGTCGGACTCGTACGAATCCTGGGAGCCGTGGGCCCAGGCCCGGGCGGCGACCGCGCGCCGGGTCTCCTCGGCGATCAGGTCGGCGTTGATCGCCCCCGCCGCCCGTACGCCCGCCGCCGCGGCGGCGATGACCTGGTCGGTCAGGCCGGTCACGTTCCCCGCCACCCACACCCCCGGCACGCTCGTGGCGCCCGAGGGGTCGGCGGGCACGCGGGTGCCGATCACGTACCCGGACATCTCCTGCTCCTCCGTCTCCAGCCCCAGCCCCGCGAGCAGGCCCGCGCGGGCGGTCAGGCGGCCGGCGGCGGCAAGGGCCTGGCACGGAACCACCCGCCCGTCGGCGAGCTGTACCCCGGTGAGCCGGTCGTCCGTCACCTCCAGGCCCGTCACCTTCCCCTCCACCACGGTGACGCCCCTGGCGGCGAGCTGCTCGCGCTGCTGCGCGTCGAGCTCGGGCGCGGTGTGCAGGAAGAGGGTCACGTTCTCGCTCCACTGCCGCCACAGCAGTGCCTGGTGAACGGAGAGCGGGCCCGTGCCCAGGACCCCGATGGCCTGGTCGCGCACCTCCCAGCCGTGGCAGTACGGGCAGTGCAGCACGTCCCGCCCCCACCGCCCGGCCAGGTCCGGCACGTCCGGCAGCTCGTCGACCAGGCCGGTGGTGACCAGCAGCCGGGCCGCCTCGACCGCGGAGCCGTCGTCGAGCACGACGCGGAAGCCCCCTCCGTCCAGGCGTTCGGCGGTCTCGGCGGTGCCCGTCACGATCTCCCCGCCGTACCCGGCCACCTCCTCCCGGCCGGCGGCCAGCAGCTCCAGCGGCGCGACGCCCTCGCGCCCCAGATACGTGTGCACGCCCTCGGCGGGGGCGTTGCGCGGCCGCCCCGCGTCGATGACCAGCACCTTGCGCCGCGCCCTGCCCAGCGTGAGCGCCCCGCTCAGCCCGGCGGCCCCGCCACCGACGACCACCACGTCGTACTTCGCGTCCATCGCGCGTCTCCTCTCGATCGTTCCCGACTGCGCCAACTGTCCGCGATCAGCCGACAAGTTGACAAATATCGTTGCCGAAATGGCAAAGTAGGGCGCATGGAACTCGACGACGTGCTCCAGTCCGTCGGCCCGCGGCTCCGGGCGCTGCGCCAGGAGCGCGGGGCGACGCTGACGCAGCTGTCCGCGAGCACCGGCATCTCCGTCAGCACCCTGTCCCGGCTGGAGTCCGGGCAGCGCAAACCGACCCTGGAGCTGCTCCTGCTGCTGGCCCAGGCCCATCAGGTGCAGCTCGACGAGCTGATCGACGCGCCTGTGACCGGCGATCCACGCGTGCACATGCGCCCGTTCAAACGCCACGACATGACGTACGTCCAGCTGACCCGCCGGCCCGGCGGGATGCAGGCGTACAAGCAGATCTACCCGCCACACTGGCCGGGGTTCGAGCCCGAGCAGCGGGTCCACGAGGGTTACGAGTGGCTGTACGTGCTGTCCGGGCGGCTACGGCTGCGCCTCGGGGAGCACGATGTGATCCTCACGCCGGGCGAGGTCGCGGAGTTCGACACGAGGACGCCGCACGCGTTCAGCAATCCCGGCGAGGAGCCGACGGAGGTCCTGGCGCTGTTCGGGCCGCAGGGTGAGCGCATGCACGTCCGCGCCCGCCCCGCCGCCCGCTGACCACGCTCTCTCCGCCCCAGCGGGGTTTGGTGGTGGGGGTAGGTGGCAGTCGAGTGCATGATGAAGCACGTGATCGAGTCCGTGAAGCGGTGGGTGCGCGGGCACCGGCCGGACGGCAATCCGCTGCGGCGGCGCTCCGACCGCCTGGAGAGCGCCGCGCTGGCGGTGGCGGCGCTGCTCGTCCTGCTCAGCGTGTGGCCGGCGGTCGTGGCGGGGCGGGAGGCGTACGAGGAGGCGCGGCACGCGGGCGCCGCGCGCCGGACGGTGGAGGCGACGTTGCTGGCGGACGCGCCGGTCACGCGCCTGTCGTTCGGGGAGGTCTCCCGTGGCGGCCTGACCTCCGCGCGCTGGACGGCGCCTTCGGGGCTGGAGCGCACCGGCCAGGTGCCGGCTCCGTCCTTGGCCAAGGCGGGTGCGAAGGTGCGGATCTGGGTCGGTCCCGACGGCCGGCGGGTCGCCGCGCCCCCGAGCCCCGCGGGGCTCCGGGTCACCGCCGTGGTGACGGCGCTGCTGTTCGTGACCGTGGCGGCGGCGATCGCGCTCCTGGCGTTCGCCGGGTTCCGCCGGGTGCTCGACCGGGGCCGTTACCGTGCCTGGGAGGCCGCCTGGGCGCTGTCCGGCGAGCGGTGGCGGCGGCCGCGCCCGTCTTAGCGGTCCTTTCCTATACCGAAATCGCATGGTCAGTCATGCGCCGGGTCAACGGCCCGCCCAGCTCAGAGGCCATATCAGTGCCGATCGACCGCATTTCCGAGCGTCTATGGTGAAACCGAGTCACGTGTTCGCCCGCTTCATGGACGGGGTGCGGGCGCGGGGCGCCCGGTTCGGCCGGGCGGTGCTGGAGCCGCCGTGTTCGCCGCGGGCGCCCCGCTGTCTCTCCTCGCTTACGAGTCCGTGCCGAAGCCGTCGAGCGCCTCGCGCTCCTCGAGGGTGCGCAGCTCCTGGAACACCGTGATGTGCAGGCCCGCGGGCGCGTCCAGCCGCGAGTTCAGCGACTCCCAGGGCGTCACCGTGGGCGGCGCCACCTCCGCCGCGCCCGCCGACACCAGCCGCTCGGTGGTGCCGCGCGCGTCGTCCACCTCGAACGCCACCCGGATCTTCGGCGCCACCTGACGCCCCACCTCGACCTCGTCGATCATCTTCTTCTGCGCCGGGTTCGCGATCTCCAGCGTGGCCCGTCCGGCGTCCAGGATCACCACCTGCGCGCCGTCACCGCCGGAGAACGCGGCCTGCTCGGGCAGGCCCAGCACATCGCGGTAGAAGGCGACCGCGGCCTCGTAGTCCTCGGCCTCCACCACCAGCCGGAGCTGGCGGACCGGGCGGTCTTCGTCGGGCGTGCTCATGGGGTCTCCTCCAAGGGGACGGGGGCGTTTATTCCCCTGCTCCAACCCGCCGGCGTCGGCCTTTCATCCCCGCCCGTAACGGTCTTCGGCCCGCCAGAAATACCAGAAACCGGCGAACAGCGCGAAAACCGCCCAGAACACGCAGGACACCCAGACCGTCCGCGGCGGGTCGTGGCTGCCGATGAGGAGGTCGCGCATCCATTCGATGTAGGAGGCCGCCGGGTTCAGGTACATCACCGTGGCCACCCACTCCGGCAGGCCCGCGCTGTTGACGACCTTGTCGTGGATGGCGAAGAACACCCCGGACGCGTACAGCCACGTACGCATGATGAACGGCAGCAACTGGTTCAGATCGCGCATCGAGGCGCCCAGCCTGGCGAGCACCAGCCCGGCCCCGATGTTGAACGACGTCTGCAGCACCAGCACGATGGGGATCATCAGCCAGAACCACGTGAGCGGCTCCCCGGTGAGCAGCACGATCAGCAGCAGCACGCCCATCGAGATGCCCAGCTGTTGCAGCTCCTGGATCGTGTACGCCAGCGGCAGCGACGCCCGCGGGAAGTGCAGGGCGCGGATCAGCGACAGGTTCCCGGAGATCGACTTGGCGCCCGCGGTGGCGGTCCGCTGCGTGTACGTGAAGACGAACATCCCGGTGAGCAGGAACGCCGGGTAGTTGTCGACGTTCTTGCTGCCACCCAGGATGAGCCCGAACATCACGTAGTAGATGGCCGCGTTCAGCAGCGGCGTGAGGACCTGCCACAGCTGCCCCAGGGCCGAGCCCGAGTACTTGGAGACGTTGCGCGAGGTCGCGTACGTCAAGATGAAGTGCCGCCGCTCCCACAGCCGGCGGGCGTACACGGGGAGTCTCGGCCGCGCGATGGCGGGGCGCAGCCCGTGCCTCCTGGCGAGCTCGGCCAGCGACCCGCTCTGCGGCGCGGCGTTCTCCAGTTCGCTCATGCGCACCTCATCGGTGTTCATAGGGTCGTGGGCCGCGCCGGTCAGGGCATCGCGAGGGTCACTCCCGTCACGGCGAAGCGTTCGACGGCCGCCAGGTGTCCCCCGGTGGAGGCCACGACGGTCAGCGTACGTCCCGGCGTGGCCGTGAACGAGACCCGGGCCGACCACGGCGAGCCGTTGCCGCCTGCGCTCACGCAGCACGTCTGCCCCACCGGCGCGGACGAGCCCGGCTGCCTCACCTGGACCCTGATGCTCTCGTCCACGCCCGAGATCCGCCCTCCCACGGTCAGCGGGGAGCGCACGACGGCGCCGTACCCGGGCTTGGTGAGCGAGAGCGAGGTGTCGTCGGTGCCGACCACCTCCCAGGGCGCGTCCCCGCCTGAGCCGTACCTGACCAGGTGCACGACGGCCGCGACCAGCGGTCGCGAGTCCTCCTCGCCGCGGTAGGCGACGTGCACCCGCGCGTGGGCGCCCTGTGCGACCGCCTTGGCGACCCGGTCGATCCCGGTGAAGCCGAGGTAGTCGCGGGTGAAGGCGAGCGCGGTACGGCGCGCGTCGAGATGCCACGCCCCGCGGCCGTCCTTGCGGTACGCGCGCCGCCACGCCGCCACCTCGCCCGGGCCGGAGAACGGCCACAGCGGCTGGTAGCGACCGGCGACCAGGCCGTCGCGGGGACGGGACGCACCGGTCGACGCGGTCGGCGAGGCGGTGGGGCCGGTCACGCTCGACGCGGGGGCGGCCGTCCGGGTGGTGGTCGTGGCTCGCTGCGCTCCGGCGTTGCCGCAGCCGGCGGCGGCGAGCCCGAGCACGACCAGCACCGGCAGGGCGTGCCTGGCAAGGGATTTCATAGAGTTGGAAGGTACCCCACCGAGCCCCGTCCTGACCTGGCCTTTCCGCCACTGGTTGATCTCCGGTGGCGGCTAGGCGCCGTGGATGCGGCGGCCCGCGATCTGGTGCGGGACGATCCGGATGTAGAGGCGGCGCTCGCCGCCCACCCACGGCGTGACATCGGCGTCGGCCACCTCGGCCATCTCGTCCGGCGCCACATGGTGGGCGGGGCCCTGCACCAGGACGCTCCACCCTTCGCGGTTGGTCTCGTCGATCCGGTCGATCTCGAAGGCGATCTTGATGTCCACGCCTTCCAGCCCCGTACGGAGGTCACGGTCCATCGAGCCACCCGAGGCCGTGCGGAAGACGATCGCGCCGTGGTGCATCGTGTAGTTGACGAGCAGCACCGCCGTCCCCTGGGAGCTCTGGAACGCGACCCGCCCGATCCCGCCCGGCTCGATCAGCCGCAGGCACTCCTCCCGGTCCAGCTCCTCCAGCGTCGGGTTGGCCATGGCGGGCCCGTGCCCGGGCGGCCGGTCCCGGTCGCCGCCCAGCAGCTCGTGCACCGTGGTCTGCAGGGCGTCGGCCAGGCGGTAGAGGGCTCCGGCGTCGAGCAGGTCGGGGTTCTCCTCGAGATATCGGAGATAGCCCGGCGACATGTCCGCGTGCTCGGCGACCTGCTCGCGGGTCAGGCCGAGGCGTTCGCGGCAGTGGATGATGCGGCGTCCGAGATCTCCCGTGCCGGTCATGATGGCGCCTCCTCGCGTATGGATACGGCGCGCGGTGCCGTTCAACCGGAGCCCGTCCAGACGGGTGCCCACACTCGGACGCCTACCCACGCACACCCCGGCCAGCCCTCACCTGACCAGGGCGAACGCCGTCGAACAGCGGCGCCGCCACTCGGCTACAGGCGGGTGCCGATGACCGTCGTGGCGTCCAGCTCCTCCGAGCGCGCCACGCGGGCGGCCAGGCCCGCGCCCTCGACGGCCTCCGCGGTCGTGGCCGCCTGCCGCTCGCCGGTCTCGACCAGCAGGTGGCCGCCGGGCGCGAGCCACCGCGGCGCTCCGGCGATCACCCGCCGTACGACGTCGAGCCCGTCGCCTCCGCCGTCGAGCGCGACGAGCGGCTCGTGCAGCCGGGCCTCGGCAGGCAGCAGCGCGACCGATTCTGAGGGTACGTACGGTGGGCTCGCGATCAGGATGTCCACCCGGCCCCACAACGAGGCGGGCAGCGGCTCGTACAGATCGCCCTCATAGACGTGACCGGCGGGCAGGTTGCGCCGGGCGCAGCGCACGGCGGCCGGGTCGAGATCGCCGGCGTGCAGCTCGGCCCGCTCCAGCCCTGCGACGAGCGCCGCCCCCATCGCGCCGCTGCCGCAGCACAGGTCGAGGACGACCGGCGTCGCGGCGACCCGGCGGGCCAGCGCGACCGCCTGCCGGATGAGGAACTCGGTGCGCGGCCTGGGCACGAACACCCCGGGCTCCACGACCACCCGCAGCCCGCAGAACTCGGCCCAGCCGAGGACGTGCTGGAGGGGCTCGCCGGCCACGCGCCGCTCGACCATGGCGGCGAGCCCCTCAGGGGTGGCGGCGGTGGAGACGAGCAGGTGGGCCTCGTCCTCGGCGAACACGCAGCCGGCGGCGCGCAGCCTGGCGACGAGGGTGTCGAGCTCCGGCGTCACATCATCCCCCGGCGGCCCGGACCCGGCACGGCGACGACCTGGCGGGGGTCGACGAGCTCGCCGCACTCGGCGCACTCCAGCTTCTGCTCGACCGCCCCGCCACACGAGGAGTGCCGGAACAGGGCCGGCGGCCCTTGGGGCGCCGCCCAGCGGTCGCCCCAGGCGGTCAGGGCCAGGATGACCGGCAGCAGATCGGCGGCCTTGTCGGTGGGCAGGTACTCGTAATGGTCGGCGTGGCCGCCGTAGGGCCGGCGCCGGAGAACCTCTTCCCTGACCAGGTGATCGAGCCGGGCGGACAGCACGTTCCTGGCGATGCCGAGGCTGGCCAGGAACTCGCCGAACGTCTTCATGTCACGCAGCAGCACATCCCGCAGGATCAGCAGGGTCCACCGCTCTCCGACGAGCTCCAGGGTGCGGGCGGCGGAGCAGTTCTGCCCCTCGTAGGTTCGGCCGAGCATGGCCTCATCTTAGTGGTTGCGTCATAGGACCAACTCTCGTACATTCGTGGTCCTATCAAGCAACCACGAGCGAGCGGAGCAGCCACATGACCGCCAGCGACGAGATCGCCGCCGTCAAGCACACGCAGGCCCAGGAGTGGTGCGCGGTCGCGCAGAGCCTGGAGGGTTTCGTGGACGAGCTGGAGGCCGCCCTGTCGTCGGCCACCCACCGGCTCATCGAACTGGCGGCCTTACGCCCCGGCCGGCGCGTCCTCGACCTCGGCACCGGCTACGGGGAGCCCACGCTCTCGGTGGCCCCGCTGCTGCGGCCCGGCGGCCACGTGACCGGCATCGACCTGGCCGGCGAGATGATCGAGCTGGCCCGCCGCCGCGCCGGCGGCGAACCGGACGTCGAGTTCCGCGTCGGCGACTACGACACCCTCGACCTGCCGGACGCGTCGGCGGACGCCGTCCTGGCCCGCTTCTCCCTGATGTTCGCCCCCGAGCCGGCCCGCACCTTCGCGGAGATCCGGCGCGTCCTGGCTCCGGGAGGGGTGCTGGCCGCGACCGTGTGGGCCTCTCCCGAGCTCAACGGCTTCGCCACCGGCACCTTGGCCGTCGCCCGCGCCCTCGGCGCCGCCCCGCCGCCCGGCGCGCCGGGCCCCTTCGCCATGGCCGACCTCGACACGCTGATCGGGCAGCTGCGAGAGGCGGGGTTCGCCGACGTCAGCAGTGAGGAACTGGTGATCCCGTTCAGGTTCGCCGGCCTCGACCGCTATGTACAGGTCACGCTGGCCGTCACGGCGCCCCGGCTGCTCGCCGCGGCCCGGCAGCGCCTCGGCTCCGACGCCGCGGTCGCCGACCTCATCAGCACCGCCGCCCGGTCCTGTCTCGACGGCGACGGCACCGTCGTGCTGCCCTCGACCGCCTTCTGCGTACGCGCCGTGGCACCGGCACAGCGCTGAAGCACCGATAGGGTCTGGATCACGACCCTGCGACCCCAGGAGAGCGGCATGAGCATCGCCCCGTACACCGTGACCGATCCTGTCGCCGAGCACGGCGAGGGGCCCGTGTGGTCGAGCCGCTGGGGCGGGCTGCGGTGGGTGGACATGCTGGCCGGCGACGTGCTCGCGCTCGGCGCCCAGGGCAAGGTGCGCCGCCGCCATGTGGGCAAGGTGGCCGCCGTCGTGCGACCGCGGGTGTCCGGCGGCTACGTGGTCGCGGCCGAGCGCGAGCTGCTGCTGTCCGACTCCGACGACCTGGACGCGCCGCTGCGCTCGCTGGGCGAGGCCTGGAGCGACCCCGCCGTCCGGATGAACGACGGCGGCTGCGACCCCGACGGCCGCTTCTACATCGGCAGCATGGCCTACGACGAGAGCCCGGGCCGCGGGTCGTTCTACGTGGCCGAGCCCGGCGGCGGGCTGCGGGTGGTGCTGTCCGGGGTGACGATCTCGAACGGTTTCGACTTCAGCCCGGACGGCGCCCTGGCCTACTACGCCGACACCACGACGGGCCGGGTGGACGTCCTCGACTACGACCCGGAGGGTGGGCTGAGCGGGCGCCGCCCGTTCGCCGCCATCGATCCCGGACAGGGGCAGCCCGACGGGCTGACGGTCGATGCCGAGGGCGGGGTGTGGGTGGCGCTGTGGCAGGGCGGGGCCGTGCATCGCTACGACGCGAGCGGCCGGCTCGACGCCGTCGTCAACCTGCCCGTACGGAAGGTCACCGCGGTGACGTTCGGCGGCGAGAGCCTCGACCGGCTCTTCATCACCACCTCGGCCCTCGGCGTGGACCGCGCCGAGCAGCCGGACGCGGGCGCCGTCTTCGCCGCCGACCCCGGCGTGCGGGGGCGGCCGGTCCTGCCGGCCGCCATGTGACTCAGCGGCGGTGGTCGCCGATGGCGCCGTCGACGAGCTCGCGCAGGATGTCCATGTGGCCGGCGTGCCGCGCCGTGTCCTCGATCATGTGGATGAGCACCCACCGCATGCTCACCGTCTCCCCCGTGAACGACGTGCCCGTCGTCTCCAGGTCCAGCTCGTTGATCGCCCGGTCGGCGGCGGCTCGCGCGCGGCCGTAGAAGGCGACGATCTGCTCGACGCTCTCCTCGGGCAGGATCTCCATGTCCGCCTCCGGCGCGAACCACAGCGGCTCCGCCTCCCGCCCGAACGTCAGGCAGAACCACCCGTTCTCCACCGCCGCCAGGTGCTTCACCAGGCCGAGCAGGCTCGTGCCTGACGGTGTCATGGGCCGCCTGACCTGCTCCTCGTCGAGCCCTTCGATCTTCCAGAGCACGGCGTCGCGGTGGCGGTCGAGGCTGGCGTGCAGGCTCTCCTTCTCGCCGCCGGTCAGCGGCACCCTTCTGATCATGCGGCGACCGTAGCACCTGCCCACCAACCTAGAGCTGCTAGGATAAAAACTAGAAGCCCTAGGTTAAGAGGAGGTGCCCATGGCTCGTGCCGGGCTGACGGCGGACCGGGTGACCGAGGCGGCCGCGGAGCTGGCCGACGAGGTCGGGTTCGACAACATCACCGTGTCGGCGCTGGCACGCAGGTTCGGGGTGGCGGACGCGAGCCTCTACTCGCACGTCAAGAACCTTCAGGACCTGCGCACCCGCGTGGCCGTCCTGGCCGCGCGAGAGCTGGCCGACCGGCTCTCCGACGCGACGGCGGGGCGGTCGGGCAAGGACTCGCTGACCGGGTTCGCCAACGCCTGGCGCGATTTCGCGCTGACTCGTCCAGGCCGCTACCAGGCCACCCAGATGCCCATCGGCCCGGACGTCGTGGCCGCGTCCCAGGGGCACCAGCGCATCATGTCCCTCACGTACGCACACCTGAGCGCGTACGAGCTGCCCGAGCCCGACCTGACCGACGCCATCCGCCTGCTGCGCAGCACGTACCAGGGCTTCTTCGAGTTGGAGGCGAGCGGCGGGTTCCAGCACGCGCGCAGCCTCCAGGCGTCCTGGACGAAGATCCTCGACGCACTCGACAGCGCGCTGCGCCATTGGCAGGTTTCCGATCGACCCCCAGGAAACGAGCATGAATCCGATCACTGAGCACGACATCCGCACGTCCTTCGTCAACTGCTCCAAGGGCGAGGCCCGCAGGCTCAACCTCCCGCGTGACCTGGCCGGGTCGCCCTGGCCCGACCTCGACTTCCTGGGCTGGCGCGATCCGGGGGCGCCGGAGCGGGCGTACCTGGTGGCCGAGCGCGGCGGCGAGCTGGTCGGCGTGGCGCTGCGGCCGGCGCAGGAGGCGCGCAGGAGCTTCACCAAGTCCACCCTGTGCTCGGTCTGCGTGACGCCGCACGCGGGCACCGGCGTCGCCCTGTTCGCCGCACCCAGGGTCGGCGCCGCCGGCCGCCAGGGCAACACGGTCGGCGCGTACATGTGCGCCGACCTGGCCTGCTCGCTCTACGTACGCGACAAGAAGCAGACGGAGCTGGGCACGCGGTTCGAGTCGCTCACGGTCGAGGAGCGCATCGCACGGGCGGCCGCGAACCTGGACGGCTTCCTGGAACGCGTGCTCGACGGCACTGTGAGCTGACGCGCCCCGACGGGGCGTCAGTACCCGACGGTGAACCTGACCCGGTGGTGCCGAGGGCGTTCGGCCTCGTCGAGCAGCGCGACGGCGAAGTCCTCCATGGAGATCGCCGACCTGCCCTGGGCGTCGAGCAGCAGCTCGTCGCCACCGAGCCGGTAGCGGCCGGTCCGCTCCCCCGGCTCGAGCAGCGCGGGCGGGCTCAGGTAGGCCCAGTCGGCGACCGGCTCGGCCCGGCAGGCGTCGAGCTGCCGGTCGCAGGCCAGCGCGATGGGCCGCCACGCGGGCGGGAAGTCCGGGGCCTCCACGACGGTGAGGCCACCGGTGCCCGGGACGGTCAGCCCCGCCGCTCCGCCGACGAGCAGCAGCCGCACACCGGTCGCCGCCAGGCCGGCCAGCAGCGCCTTGGCGGTCGCGACCAGGTCGTCCTCGTGGCCGGGGGCGGGCCGGGTGGCGCTGATGACGAGGTCCTGGCCGGCGCTCAGCGCGGCCACGTCCTCGACGTTCGAGGCGTCACCCGTGCGGGCGCGCGCGGTGGGGTGCAGCTGGGGGAAGCGGGCGGGGTGACGGACGACGGCGGTGACGTCGTGGCCGCGCGACAGCGCCTCGGCCACGACCCTGCCGCCCACGGCCCCCGCGGCTCCGAAGACGGTGATGCGCATGTCAGGACTCCTTTCCGACCAGGACGCGGGGCGTCCGGGCCACCGTGCGGGCAGGCTGGAGCTGGGCCGCGACGAGGGCGGCCAGGACGACGACCGCGCCGAGCGCCTGGGCCGGGGCGAGCCGCTGGCCGAGCACGAGCCAGCCGAGCGCGGTCGCGACCACGGGGCTGAGCAGGCCCAGGAACGTGACCTTGGTGGCCGACAGCAGCCGCAGCCCGCGGAACCACAGCGCGTAGGCGAGCGCCGACCCGATGACGGTGAGGTAGGCGTACCCGGCGAGGTTGGCGGCGGTCAGGGTGGCCGGCGGCGCGCCTTCGGCCAGGAGCGCGACGGGGAGGAGCAGCAGACCTCCGGCCACGAGCTGCCAGCCGGTGGTGGCCAGCAGCGGCGCGGGCGACTGCCACCGCTTGCTCAGCACGACTCCCAACGCCATCACGGCCGCGCCGCCGAGCGCGGCGGCCACCCCGACGGCGTCCAGCCGGGCGTCGGCCCGCAGCACGAGCAGGCTCACCCCGGCCATGCCCGCCGCGGCGGCCACCAGGGTGCGCAGGGACAGGCGTTCGCCGAGCAGCCCGGCGGACAGCAGGGCGACCAGCAGCGGCTGAATGGCCCCCACGGTCGCGGCCACCCCGCCGGGCAGCCGGTAGGCCCCCACGAACAGCAGCGCGAAGAACACCCCGATGTTCAGCGCGCCGAGCACCAGGGCGCGCCACCACCAGACGCCCCGGGGCAGGCGGCGGGTGATGGCGACGAGGAGCAGCCCGGCGGGCAGGGCGCGGATCACGGCGGCCAGCAGAGGGCGGCCGGGCGGAAGCAGCTCGGTGGTGACGAGGTAGGTGGTCCCCCAGATGGCGGGGGTCAGCGCGGTCAGCAGGACGGTTCCGTTGAAGTTTCTTAGCACTAAGACAAAGTAGCTCAGCGCTAAGCTACTTTGCCAGGGTGATTTACCTCACCGCTAAGACATCTGTAGGCTGGGCCGGTGGCTGATCACGTCGACCTCGTCCTCGAGCAATGGGCCGCCCAGCGTCCCGATCTGGACGTCTCCCCGATGGCGGTGATCGGGCGGCTGTCGCGGGTGACGCGGCTGATCGACACCGAGCTGCGCCGTACGTTCACCGCGCACGGGCTGGATCCGGCGTCCTTCGACGTGCTGGCGACCTTGCGCCGCAGCGACCCCCCGCACCGGCTGACCCCCGCCGAGCTGATGCGCGCCTCCATGGTCACCTCAGGGGCGATCACGCAGCGGCTCGACCGCCTGGAGTCCAAGGGCCTGGTGACCCGCATGCCCAGCGACGTGGACGGGCGCGGCGTCTATGTGACGCTCACCGACGAGGGGCGCGCCCTGATCGACCGGGCACTGCCGGACCACCTGGCGACCGAGGAGCGCGTGCTCTCGGCCCTGCCCGAGGAGCGCCGGGCCACGCTCGCGCACACGCTGCGCGAGCTGCTGGAGTCGCTCGGCGACACGACCACGCCGTCCTGACCGGGGCCCGCGCCCTCACGGACCCGCGAGAGGGCGCTCCGAGCACGCGGCCGGACGCGTTCCGCGGTGGCGATCATGCGCGCGTCGTCGGCTGGAGATCCTTGGCGTCGGGCTCCGCCGTCGTGCGGGTCTTGGGCAGCAGGAACACCAGGACCGCCACGACGACGGCGGCGGCGAAGGTGGACAGCGACGCCATCGCCAGGCCGTGGGCGGCGGCGTCCGCCCGGTCGTGGGAGGCGGGGTCGAAGGCGTCGAAGAACACCGCCCCGATGACCGCCACGCCGAGCGCGCCGCCGACCTGCTGGGCGGTGGACAGCACGCCCGAGGCGATGCCCGCGTCCTGGGGATCGATCCTGCTCAGCACCGCGTTCAGCGAAGGCGTGATGAGCAGCCCGCCGCCGACGCTCTGCAGCACCAGCGTCGGGATCACCGTCGCGGGGCTGTAGGGGACGCCGCCGATCAGCAGCGCGGCGGTGGCGGCGTAGCCGAGGACGAGGACGATCGCCCCGGCCTCCAGGACGCGGCGGCCGTGGACGGGCACCAGCCGGCCGGCGAGCAGGCTGAACAGGAAGAAGGCGACGGCCGCGGGCGTGTAGACCAGTCCCGCGTTCAGCGCCGACAGGCCCAGCCCGTCCTGCAGGGAAACCGACAGGACGAGGTAGTAGGACGAGATGACGGTGTAGAGGACCAGCACCAGGACGATCCCGACCGAGAACGACCGCGCACGGAACAGCGAGATCCTGACCAGGGGGTCGCCGCCGCGCGCCGCGATCCGGCGTTCGAGCAGGACGAAGGCGGCCAGGCACGGGACGCTCGCGCCCAGGCAGGCCCAGGCCCAGCCGGGCCATCCCGCCTGGTGGCCCTGGATCAGGGGGACCGTGATCATCACCAGGGCCACGCTGAGCACCGCCACTCCCCGCAGGTCGAGCCGCCGGGCGTGCGCCGCCGTGGACTCGGGCAGATGCCGGGCCGCCAGCAGCATCGTGGCCAGCCCGATCGGCACGTTGATCCAGAACACCGGCCGCCATCCGGAGCCGAGCAGGTCCGCCCCGATGAGCAGCCCGCCCACCAGCTGGCCCGCGATCGTCCCCAGCCCCATGACCATCCCGAGCACCCCGAAGGCGCGGTGCCTGGCGCGTTCGGGCACCAGCACCGTCAGGAACGCGTACACCTGGGGCAGCATCAGCGCCGCGCCCAGTCCCTGGGCAAGGCGCGCCCCGATGAGCAGAGAGGCGCTCTGCGCCACCGCACACACCACCGAGGCCAGGGTGAAGCCTCCCATGCCGGCGAGGAAGACCCGGCGGCGGCCGTACAGGTCGCCCAGGCGCCCTCCGGTGATGAGCGACATCGCGTACGTGAGCTGGTATCCGGCCAGGATCCACTGCACCTGGTCGTCGCTGGCGTGCAGGTCCGCCTTGATGGAAGGCCCGGCGACGATGACGATGTACGAGTCGAGGACCGCCATGAACGCCCCGGCCAGCACGATCGCGACCGCACCCCACGGGGTGGCCGCCTCGGCCCGCTGCCGCGCCTGCGTGTTCACGGCCGCGCCTCCTCGGCGAGCTCGGCGTCGTGCACCCGTTGCAGGGCGGCCTCGAGGGGCGTGTGGCCCGGGTCGGATTCTTCGGTGAGAGGTGTGGTTGCTTCGATCACAAACAAAACGTACGATCGTTCGTACACATATGGCAAGTCGAATATGGGGGGCCACGATGACCACCGATCCGATGCCCGTCGACCAGCGCCTGGCACGCGGGGCGCGCACCCGGAGGACGATCACCCGCCATGCCGTCGACGTCGCCTCCATGGAGGGCCTGAACGGGCTGAGTCTCGGCCGCCTGGCCACCGACCTGGGGCTGAGCAAGAGCGGAGTCGCGACGCTGTTCCGTACCAAGGAGCAGCTGCAACTGGCCACCGTCGAGACCGCTCGCGAGGCGTTCCTGGAGGCGGTCGTGCGGCCGGCCTCGGACACGCCGCCCGGCGCCGCCAGGCTCCGGGAGCTCACCGAGCGCTGGATCTCCTACGCCGAACAGCCGTTGTTCCCCGGTGGCTGCTTCTGGGCGGCCAACCTGCCCGAGTTCGACAGCCGTACCGGCCCGCTGCGCGACGCCCTGCGGCGCCAGCACCGGTCCTGGCTGGGCCTCCTCGCGGATCAGGTCCGCCACGCGGCCGACGCCGGCGAGATCGCCGGGCTGGACGCCGACCTGGCGGCCTTTCAGATCGACGCGGTGCTCACGGCCGCCAACCTCGCGATGCGCCTCGGCGAACCGCGCGCCGGCGAGAAGGTCCGCCGGGTGATCGAGGGACTTCTCACCTGACGCGCGACGCGGGCGTCAGCGGCGGCGACGGGGTCGCCCGGGCCTGGAGCCGGAGGCCTTCTCGTAGCGGGTGGCGGGCCAGTGGGCGGGGCGGGTGAGGGTGGAGGGGAGGCGGGTGGCGGCGTCGCCCTTGGCGGCGTTGAGCTGGGCCTGGGTGAGGAAGATGCTGCCGGTGAGATCGGCGCCCGACAGGTCGGCACCGCGCAGATCGGCCCCGATCAGGTCGGCCTCTCGCAGATCGGCGCCCCGGAGGTCGGCGCCGATCAGATATGCCCCGCGCAGGTTGGCCGCCCGCAGGTCGGCGCCCGTCAGCCGGGCCCCGATCAGGTCGGCTCCCCTGCGGTCCTTCCCCTGACGCCCGGCCCTGGCCAGCTCGCTCGCACGCAGCAACAGGGTGTTGACCTCGGCCCGGTGCGCCGCGACATCCAGCTTCTCCAGCACGTCGGCGCTCTCCCGGGTGAGCCGCTCGGTCTCGGCGAGCGCCTGGGCCAGCTCGGCGTGAACGGCCCGGGCGGGCTCCAGGGTCAGCGCCTCGGCCAGGTACCACAGCAGCTCGTGCAGCTGCCGCATGACGGGGAACACGGCGTACATCTGCTTGGCCGTGCCCGGGGCCTCCCGCCAGCTCGTGCCGCCGAAGGTGACCTGGGAGACCTTCTGCCCCGCCCCGAAGCAGTCGAAGACGGTGCAGCCCGGATAGCCGCGCTCCCTGAGCCGCGCGTGGATGGAGCAGCGGAAGTCGTCGCGCAGGTTGCGGCAGGGCTGCCCGGCGTCCTTGTCGGCGGCGAAGTCGGCCGACGCCGAGAACGGCAGCGCGACGCAGCACAGCCCGAAGCAGCTCTCGCAGTCGGCCAGCAGGCCGAGCTCGCGGGGGTGGGTTCCGGGCAACGTGCTGCTCTCCGTTCGTCAGTCAAGGGCGGCAAGGGCGTCGCGGGTGCGGCCCCGTCAAGGGTACTCAGTCGTGGACGTACGGCGTCGTCGTGGTGAGCGCCTCGAAGCCCAGCCGCAGCAGGATGGGACGGCTCTGGCTGGAGGCGTCCACCTGCAGGTGGTCGTAGCCGCGCGCGGCCGCCTCGCGGGCCCGGTAGGCGACGAGCGCGCGGTAGACGCCCCGCCCGCGCCATTCCGGCACGGTGCCGCCGCCCCACAGGCTCGCGAACCGGGTGCCCGGGTGCAGGTCCATGCGGGCCGCGCTGACAGGCACGTCGCCGGCCATGGCGAGGACGGCGATGAGGTCGCCGGCGGCGAGCTGGTCGAGCAGGCGCTCCCTGATGCGCTCGCGGGTCGCGCCGAAGGCATGCTCGTGGACCTCGGCCACCAGCTCCACGCCGTCCGGGCCGGTCACCGGGACCAGCCGCACGCCGTCGGGCGGCTCCGCCTCCATCGGCAGGCGCGCGACCTCGGCAACCATCAGCGTCTCGGTGGGCTCGGGGGTGAAACCGGCGGCCAGGAGGCGCCGGTCGAGGTCGGCGGGCCGGTCGTGGCCGTACAGCTTCCACTCGAACGACCGCCCGAGGCCCCCGAAGTACCGGACCTGCTCGGCGATGGCCGCGTCCGCGCTCCGCTCGTCGAGGTCGGACCAGAGGACGCCGTTCCAGGCGTGTTCGGGCCCCACCTGCCGCACCACGTGCCCGGCCCGCTCGATCGTGACGTCGGGTCCGTCGGGGCGGGCCTCCCGGCGCATCTGCCGGTCGAAGAGCTCCAGCATCTCAGCCTCCGAACCGGCGCTGGCGGGCGGCGAAGCTGCGCAGCGCGCGCAGGAAGTCGATCTCGCGGAAGGCGGGCCAGTACGCCTCGCAGAAGTACAGCTCGGAGTAGGCGGACTGCCAGAGCAGGAAGTTGGACAGCCGCTGCTCGCCGCTGGTGCGGATGACGAGGTCGGGGTCGGGCTGACCGGCGGTGTACAGGTGGGGCGTGATGTCGTCCACGCTCAGGGTCGAGGCCAGCTCCACCATGGACTGGCCGGCCTCGGCCCGCTCGTACAGCAGCTCGCGCAGGGCGTCGATGACCTCCTGGCGGCCGCCGTACCCGATGGCCAGCGTGAGGTGGAAGCCGGTCTCGCACGTGCGGGTCGCCTCGACGGCGCTCTTGAGCGCGCGGGCGGTGGTGTCGGGGAGCATGTCGAGCAGCCCCGCGACGTGGACGCGCCAGCGGGCGTCGGGCCGGTCGAACCGGTCGGCGACCATCTGCTCGATCACCCGCAGCAGGTAGGCGACCTCCTCGTCGCCGCGGCGCTCGAGGTTCTCGGTCGAGCACAGGAACACGGTGACGTGCTGGATGCCCAGGCCCTCGCACCACGACAGCAGGTGCGCGATGTGCTCGGCGCCGTACTTGTGGCCGATGCTCAGGCTCGGCAGACCCTGCTTCCTGGCCCAGCGCCGGTTGCCGTCGGTGATCAGGCCCACGTGGCGGGGCAGCGGCCCGGCCGTGACCTGGCGGCGCAGGCGCCTGGCGTAGAGGGAATGAAGGAGGTCAGTCGTCCGCATCCTCCAATGATCGCTCACCCGAGGGACCGGAAGGCGCTCCTTCCCGATGTGCCGGGCCGAGGTGGGTGAGCTTGTCGGGGTTGGTGATGATGTAGATGCCGCTCACCTGCTCGCCGTCCGGGGTGAGGTCGAGCACCATCATGCCGAACGGCGCGTCGCCGTCGAACACCACGGCCGACGGGTCGCCGTTCACCTCGCGGTGGTGGACGTCCAGACCGGCGGGCACCCGGTCGAAGCCCGAGGTGAGCAGCCTGGCCACCTTGTCCCGGCCGTGGACGGGACGCAGTCCGGGCTGGGGGGCCTTGCCGCCGCCGTCCGACCAGAGGGTCACGTCCGGGGCCAGCAGCCGCAGCAGGCCCGTCAGGTCGCCGCCGAACACGGCCGCCAGGAACTTCTCGGTGGCCCTGCGCCGCAGCCTCGGGTCCACGTCGTAGCGGGGGCGGCGGGCGTGGACGTGCTCGCGGGCGCGGTGGGCGAGCTGGCGCACGGACGCCGCGGTACGGTCGAGGATCTCGGCGATCTCGGTGTGCGCGTAGCCGAAGACCTCGTGCAGCAGGAACACCACGCGTTCCAGCGGGCTGAGCGACTGGAGCACGACGAGCAGCGCCATCGACACCGACTCGGCGCGCATGGCCTCGCCTGAGGCGTCCTCCCGGTCGCCGGTGGCGACGGGCTCGGGCAGCCACGGGCCGACGTACTGCTCGCGGCGGCGGTTGATGCTCTCCTGGCGGGCCAGCGCCCGGTTGATCGCGATGCGTACGAGGTAGGCGCGCGGGTTGGCGATCTCCTCGCCCGACTCGCTGCGCGGCGCCCAGGCCAGCCACGTCTCCTGCAGCACGTCCTCGGTGTCGGCGACGCTGCCCAGCATGTTGTAGACGACGGAGAACAGCAGCTCTCGGTGGTCGACGAAGACCTGGGTGGCCTCTGGCATCGCGGTGTCCCTCCTGGGGCGGTCACGGCCGTCTACCTGGTGAGAGCCCTCCCGCCCCGGGGAATGTGACGCGCTGGGCGCGAATGTGACCGGCCTCTCATTCCGTACGCGGCCAGGCGTCGCCCCAGTCGGCGTCCCGCGCGGCGCGGTAGAGTTCGCCCTGCCGCTTGGACACGATCACGTCGCTGACCTCGTCCTCGCCGGTGCACAGGCGCAGGGACACCACGCCCTTGCGCTTGACCGGGTGGCGCAGGATCCGGGCCGCGGCCCGCTCCGCCGGGGCCGTCGTGGCGGCCACGTACGAGAACTTCTCGTCCTCGAAGCTGAGCGTGCCCGCTTTGATCCGCCGGTGCAGGGAGCTCCTGGGGAGCCTGACGGAGAAGTGGCACCAGTCGCGTCCCGGCACGATCGGGCAGGGACCGTCGTGGGGACAGGGGGCCACGATGGTCAGGCCGCGGGCGGCCAGGACCTCCCTGGCCTCGGCGACGGTGGCGTAGCCCGCGGGGGTGCCGGGCTCGACGACGATCACCATGGCGGCGTCGGCGGCCAGCCAGCCGACGATCTCCCGGCGCTGGGCCGCGGGCAGCTCGCCCAGCGCGTACGACATGGTCACCAGGTCGGCCGGGGGCCGGTCGAGGCCGGGGCGGACCGACGCCTGCCGCCAGGTGACGTCGCGCAGCGACCCGGACGTGCGGGCGAGGCGTTTGCCCAGGTCGATGATGTGCGGGTCATGTTCGATGACGGTGACCTGCTCGATGGGGCCCCAGGTCTGGTCCGCCGCCCAGATCGCCGCCCCGGTGCCGCCGCCCACGTCGAGGTGGGTCCTGGGCCGGAAGCCCGGGGTCAGGGTCGCGGCCTGGCGCATGGCCGTGGCGGCGGCGGCGTACGTGGCGGGCATCCGGTAGGCGGCGTAGGCGACGACGTCGGCCCGCGACCTGATGTGGGTGCCCCCTCCCGTGCCCGTACGGTAGCTCTGGGTGAGGCGCGCGACGGAGTCGGACAGGTCTTGCGGCGAGTAGCCGGAGACCGCCTTGTCCAGTGCGGCTCTGAGTTCATCGGGCAGGAGCATGTACAAACCTCAGCGGATTCCTTGAGCGGGGCGGACGTCTTCACCGGGTGACGGCCGCCGCCGCGTCCGTCACGTGGTCGGAGGGGAGCCAGGCGCGTCCCGTCCGGGACGTATGCTCGGCCAGGAGGCCGCCGATGGCCGACGTCAGCAGCTCCCTGTGCTCCTCCGGCAGCTCCCCCGTCAACGCGTCCAACTGCCGCGTGACCCCCTCGTGGGCCAGCACGGCGATCCGGGCCCCGTCCGGGCTCAGCTCGATGCGGCAGGCCCGCCGGTCACGGGAGTCGCGGGTGCGGACCACCAGCCCCCGTTTCTCGGCCCGGTCCACGAGCCCGGTCAGGCTCGACTTCTCCAGGTGCAGCGCGCGCGTCAGCTCGGTCATCCCCACGGGCCCGTCGATGAGCAGGCACAGCAGCTGCGCCTGCTGGGGCGTCAGGTCGTGCTCCCTGCTGACCTCCCCGAACACCTGCTGCACCAGATGCGCCAGCCGTACGAGCGCTTCGGTGAACCGCAGGGCCGGCTCCTTCGTCGTGACCACGGCACCGAGTCTACTTGACAATGGTTCCTAGTACGAACTAATTTCGTTTTCCCTGTCAACTGTTCGTACAACCAACCAAAGCGCCCGGCCAAGGAGCCCCCATGCCCGACTACGGCCACGACCTGCTCTTCGGCGCGAACATCGTGCCCTCCGCCCAGCAGGCGGACACCGTCGTAGCCCTCTCCCAGCTCGCCGAGCGCGCCGGGCTCGATCTCGTCACCTTCCAGGACCACCCGTACCAGCCCGCCTTCCTCGACACCTGGACGCTGCTCAGCTACGTCGCCGCCGCCACCGAGCGGATCCGGCTGGCCGCCAACGTGCACCCGCTGCCGCTGCGTCCGCCCGCCATGCTGGCGCAGGCCGCGGCCAGCCTCGACATCCTCAGCCGTGGCCGGTTCGAGCTCGCGCTCGGCAGCGGCGGGTTCAGGGACGCCATCGCCTCCATGGGCGGCCCGCCTCTCACGCCGGGCCAGGCCGTCGACGCGCTCGAGGAGGGCATCGCGATCATCCGCGCCGCCTGGGACACCGACGCCGCCGGCGACATCGGCCACAGCGGCGAGCACTACCAGGTCTCCGCCCCGCGAGGTCCCCGTCCCGCCCACGACATCGGCATCTGGCTGGGCGCGTACAAGCCGCGCATGCTCCGCGTGACCGGCCGCCTGGCCGACGGGTGGCTCCCGTCCCTGCCCTATCTCCGCTCGGTCGGCGAGCTCGGCGAGGGCAACGCCGTCATCGACGAGGCCGCCGCCGAGGCGGGCCGCTCGCCGCGCGACATCCGCCGGCTGCTCAACCTCGGCGAGGAGCTGCCCGCGGACCAGCTCGCCGAGCTGGCCCTCACGTACGGGGTCAGCGTCTTCACCATCGTGGCCGGCGATCCCCGCCAGATCCAGCGCTTCGCCCAGGAGACCGCCCCGGCCGTACGCGAGCTCGTCGCCGCGGAACGCGACCAGGCCGTACGCGAGCCCGTCACCGCGGAACGCGACCAGGCCCGCCCGTCCGGCCGCCAGGACACCGGCTCGGGAACCACCCCGCAGGGCGACGCCCCGTTTCCCGCCACCCCGACCCCGGACGACGGCGTACGGCTCACCGACATCCGCGTGTGGGACGAGAGCGCCCGCCCCACCGCCCCGCGCTCCGACCCCGGCAGGCGCTACACCCCCGCGGAGCAGGCCAACGCCCAGCACCTCATCGACGTGCACGACCACCTGCGCGGGGAGCTCGCCCAGCTCCGCGACCTCGTCGACCAGGTCGCCGCGGGCACGATCGACGCGGGCGCCGCCCGCTCCCACATCTCCACCATGACCATGCGCCAGAACAACTGGACGCTCGGCGCCTACTGCGAGTCCTACTGCCGCCTCGTCACCATGCACCACTCCGCCGAGGACGCCATGGTCTTCCCCACGCTGCGCCGCGCCGAGCCCGCTCTCACCCCCGTGATCGACCGCCTCGAGGAAGAGCACCACGCCATCCACAAGGTCCTCGAACGGCTCGACCGCGCCCTCGTCGCCTTCGTGGGCGACCCGGCGGGCCTCGACGACCTGCGTATCGCGGTGGACCTGCTCACCGACAGCCTGCTGTCCCATCTGTCGTACGAGGAGCGCGAGCTCGTCGAGCCCCTGGCCAGGCACGGCTTCTAGGAGCGGCGGGCGGGGAAGGCGTGGCGGCGCGCCGCCACCACGATCGCGAGGGCCGCGGCCACCAGCGGCAGCGAGGTCCACGGCAGCGCGCCCGCCCCGGCGCTCTCCAGCACCACCCCGCCGGCCAGCGACCCGGCCGCGATGCCCGCGTTGTACACGGTGGTCTGCATGGACGTGGCCACGTCCGCGTTCCCCGCGCCCGTGGCGTCCACCAGAGCCGTCTGCAGCAACGTGGGCACGCCGCCGAAGGCCGCCCCCCACAGCCCGACCGCCCCGAGCAGCGCCCAGTCCTGCGCGGCGAGGAGGGCCAGCACGGTCATGGCCCCCGCCACCACGCCCAGCACGGCCACGAGCGCCACCCGAGGGAACCGGTCGATCACGGCGCCGGTGATCCAGATCCCCGCCACCGTCCCGGCCCCGAACACGAGCAGCACGAGACTGGTCTCCCCGTACCCGGCGAAGGCCACGAACGGCGCCAGGTATGTGTACATCGCCTGATGTCCCACCAGTACCAGCACCGTCACCCCGAGGATCGTACGGACCCCGGGAAGGACCGCCACCCGCCGCAGCGGCACCCGCGCGGCGGCCGCCTCGCCGGGGAAGCCCGGCACCTTCCACAGCACCCATCCCACCAGCACGAGCGCGACGACGGCCAGGCCCAGGAAGGTCGCACGCCACCCGAAGACCGAGGCCAGCGCCGCACCGGCCGGGATCCCCGCGCACAGCGCCACCGTGATCCCCGCCGAGACGATCGCGATCGCCCGCCCGCGCCGCTCGGCAGGCACCATCCGCGCCGCGTAGCCGACCAGCATCGCCCACAGGATCCCGCCCATGACCCCGGCCAGCACCCGCGCCCCGAACGTCACCGCGTAAGACGACGAGAGCCCGGTCACCGCGTTGAACAGGGCGAACCCCGTCAGCGCCGAAACCAGCACCGGCCGCCGCGGTAGCCCGCGCAGCAGCGCCGTCACCGGGATCGCCGACAGGGTGGACGCCACCGCGTACGCCGTCACCAGGAACCCGGCCCGCCCTTCCGGCACCTCCAGCGCCCTCGCCATCGGCGGCAGCAACCCGGCGGGAAGCAGCTCGGTCATCACCGCCGTGAACGCCGCCGAGAACAGCGCCAGCAGCCCCGACCACGGCATCCGCCCCACGCGGACCGCGTCGGTGATCGTCGCACCAGACATGCCGCCTATGCTGAAACCTTCACATCAATGTGAAGGCAAGCCGGGAGGCCCGCCATGAAGATCGGGGAACTGTCGCGCCTCACGGGCGTGCCCACCCGCATGCTCCGCTACTACGAGGAGCAGGACCTCCTGCACCCCGACCGGGCCGGCAACGGCTACCGCCGGTATCCCGAGTCGGCCGTGTACCGGGTCCAGCAGATCCGCGGGCTGCTCGATTCCGGCCTCACCACGGAGATCATCCGCCGGATCCTCCCGTTCCTGAACAGGCCCGACGAGATCCACCTCCACCCGCAGTGTCTCACCGCCGAGCTGGCCGAACTCCTCGAGGCCGAGGCGAGCCGCATCCAGCAGCGCATCGACTGCCTGTCCCGCAATCGCGACGCCATCCACGCGTACCTCGCCGCCGTACGATCCGCGGGCCTTTTGGATTCGGAGAAATAGGTGTCTGTCGGGAGCGGTCCCGTTCGTCGGTTGGGCGTCATCACCGTACGAAAGGACCACCGATGAACACCGTGACATCCCGCGACGGCACCCGCATCGCCTTCGACCGGGCGGGCGAGGGCCCGGCGATCGTCCTGGTGGACGGCGCGATGTGCTACCGGGGCGCGGGCCCGTGCGACGCGCTGGCGCCGGAGCTGACCGGCGACTTCACCGTCTACACCTACGACAGGCGCGGCCGGGGCGAGAGCGGCGACGCCGACACGTTCGCGGTCGAGCGCGAGATCGACGACCTCGCCGCGCTCATCGAGCACGCGGGCGGCAGCGCGTACGTGTTCGGGCACTCCTCGGGCGCGGTGCTCGCCCTGGAGGCGAGCCTGCGCGTGGCGGGGATCGCCAGGCTGGCGCTGTTCGAGCCGCCCCCTCTCACGGACGACGCGGCGCTGGTCGGGCGCCTCGACGAGCTGGTACGGGCCGGGCGGCGGGGCGAGGCGGTCGAGGCGTTCCAGCTCGGGATCGGCCTGCCGCCCGAGATGGTGTCCGGGATGCGCGGCGCGCCGTTCCGTGCCGCGCTCGAGGCCATCGCGCCCACCCTCGTGTACGACACCACGCTCACGAGCTCGGCCCGGCTCCACCGGTACGCCTCCGTCGCCGTGCCCACGCTCCTCCTCGACAGCGAGAACAGCACGGAGGCGCTGCGCACCGCCACGGAGCAGGTGGCACGGACGGTGCCGGGGGCCCGGCACCGCAGCCTGCCCGGCGGCTTCCACGACGTCCCACCGAAGGTGCTCGCTCCCGTCCTGACCGACTTCCTCAGCTGACGGAAGCTGCCGGAAGCCGACGCAAGCTGGCGGAGGCCGACGGAGGCCGACGGACCGGCAGGCTGAGCGCGTGCGGCCCTCTGTCATGCGCCGGGAGACTGGTACTCCACCTCCTTCCTCGCGGCCTCGTCGATCTCCTCCGGCGTCATCAGGACAACCGTCTTCATCCGCACGCCGCCGGACGCCGCCACGTTCAGCGCCACGGCGGCCGAAGTCACGTTGTCCGGCAGGTCGACGATGAGGTACACGTCGTTCTCGCCGAACGCGAAGTACATCTGCTCGACCCGGCCACCGACGCTCGCCGTCAGGCGCTCCACTGCCTGGCGCCGTCCGGTGCCTCCTTCTCGGAGCACCCCCTTGGCGCCGTCCGCAGTGTAGGTCGATTGAATGAGGTATTTGGGCATGGTTGAACCCTTCTCGTATCCGCCGCTCCCGCGCTCAGACATCACGGTAGGGAATGACTCGGTGACGACACGGGATCCGCCGCTGGGCCGCAGCGGAACGGACCAATGTTTTGCCGCGATTGAGGCTTTCATCGACTGAGCGGTCGCGTGCTGTGCTACCCCACCGGGTAGCCCGGTCGGGACAGCGATTTAGGGGGGAATCCGATGATTCGAATGCTTCACAAGATGGGAATCCGGTCCACGACGATGTACGCGGCGGGGCTGGCCTCGATCGGGTTGTCGGTCGCGAGCTGGGCCGCCTCGCTGAGCTACGAGCGCGCCGGCATCGACCGGGCCGACCGCTGGGGCATCTTCATCGGGCAGTGGGCGCCCACCCTCTTCGCGCTCGGCACCGCTCTCCACCTCGAGGAGACGCGCCAGGAGACGATGGCGGAGGAGCGCATGCGCATGGGCGAGCGCGAACCCAGCCGTATGCCCGCGGGGGCGCACGCCTGACCGGGGCTCTCCATCCCCGAAGACGCGGCCCGGCCTTTTCGGAGGCCGGGCTTTGCGCTGTCCCCGGCCATGGAGACGTACGTCACCTTCATTTCCCCTAAAAACGGATCTCAGGGCATGATCGGTGTAAAACACACCGAAAGATGGGACCGCGTACTGCCTATGATCCGTGATGTCGCGAAGTGGTGGACCGTTGTCATTCCGGGGCTGGCCCTGCTCGCCCTCGTGGGCTCGTGGGGGCGCGAGCTGCCAGTCGTCCTGGTGATCCTCCTGGCCCTGCTGCTGGCCGGGGCCGTGCTGGCCGCCGTACACCACGCGGAGGTCATCGCCCACCGCGTCGGCGAGCCGTTCGGGTCATTGGTGCTGGCCGTGGCCGTGACGGTGATCGAGGTGGCGCTCATCGTCAGTCTCATGATCTCCGGTGGCACGCAGACGGGGGCGCTGGCGCGCGACACCGTGTTCGCGGCGGTGATGATCACCTGCAACGGGATCGTCGGGCTGTCGTTGCTCACCGCCACGCTCAAACGGCGGATCGCGGCGTTCAACGCGGAGGGCACCGGCACGGCGCTGGCCACCGTGGCCACGCTGAGCACGCTGAGCCTGGTGCTGCCCACGTTCACGACGAGCGCGAGGGGGCCGGCCTTCTCCCCCGCGCAGCTCGGGTTCGCGGCGGTGGTGTCGCTCGCGCTGTACGGGCTGTTCGTGCTGACGCAGACCGTACGCCACCGTGACTACTTCCTGCCCGTCCAGGCGGAGGGCCGGCCGCCCACCGACGAGGAGCACGCCCCGCGGCCCTCGGGGCGCACCACGCTGACCAGTCTCGGGATGTTGCTGGTCGCGCTGGTGTCCGTGGTCGGCCTGGCGAAGGTGGAGTCACCCGTGATCGAGACGGCCGTGTCGGCGGCCGGGCTGCCGCAGGCCGTGGTGGGCGTGGTCATCGCGCTGCTGGTGCTGCTGCCCGAGACCATCGCCGCCATCCGCGCGGCCAGGCGCGACCAGGTGCAGATCAGCCTCAACCTGGCGCTCGGGTCGGCGATGGCCAGCATCGGGCTGACCATCCCGGCCATCGCGGTGGCGTCGATCTTTCTGGACGGGCCGCTGCTGCTCGGCCTCGGAGGCACCCACATGGTGCTGCTCGCCCTGACGGTCGTGGTCTCCACGCTCACGGTGGTGCCGGGGCGGGCGACCCTGCTCCAGAGCGGGGTGCACCTGGTGCTGTTCGCCTCGTTCCTCTTCCTGGCGGTCAGCCCCTGATCGCTCCCTATCACTCCCTTTGCTGTGCCACTATAGGGAGCGATATGGAGCAATACACCGTCGAACAGGCTGCGGCGCTGCTGGGGCTGCACGTCAAGACCGTCCGCAACTACGTACGGGACGGGCGGCTGCCCGCCGTGCGCGTCGGCAAGCGGTACCGCATCGCCAAGGACGACCTCGCGGCCTTCGCGGGCCTGCCGGTCGGCGTTCCCGCCGCGCCCCGCCGCGCCGAGGTGTCCAGCATCGTGCAGATCGACGGCATCACCAGGGCCGACATGGACCGGGTCAGCACGATGGTCCTGGCCTCCCTGGCGAGCCGCCCGCACGGCCTGCGCGTGGAGTTCGCCTACGACGAGGAGCGCGCTCACCTGAAGGTCATCGTGCTGGGCGGGCTGGAGGAGAGCGCCCAGGTCCTGCGCATCGTGGACGCGCTGGTCCGCGATTGACGCCCCCGCACATCGAGAACATGGAGTTGCAGGATGCCTGACGACAGTGTGTACGTCTGCGAGCCGCACGGCGAGCCGCTGCGCGAGAGCAGCGACGCGCTCGACCTCCTCGGCGAGGCCTTCGGCAGGGGCGCTACCTGGGTGGCCGTCCCGGCCGAGCGGCTCCACGACGACTTCTTCGCGCTGCGCACCGGCGTGGCGGGCGAGTTCGCGCAGAAGTTCGTCAACTACCGCGTCGGCCTGGCCATCGTGGGCGACGTCTCCCGCTTCACCGCCGCCAGCTCCGCGCTGCGCGACTGGGTGCTCGAGTCGAACCGGGGCGCCCACATCTGGTTCGTCGGCGACCTGGAGGAGCTGGCGGCACGGCGGTCAGCTCGCGAACATCCCGCCGGCGGCCCGGTCTGAGACGAGGAACGCGGCCGTCTCGGCGACGCTGGGCGGAACGGCGCGTCATCCACAGGGACGCCCATCCCTGCAGCACGCCCTGGAGCGCGGCCTGTCGAGCGCGGCCAGCACGGCGGCCTCCGCGTGGCCGCCCGCGGCGGTGATCTCCTCAGGGCCGGCAATCGGTTCCTGCCGACGCGTCGAACGCGGGCGGCACGGATCGGCAACCGGCCCGAGGATTTTCTCAGCCGTTCTTGACGGGCGCCGCGGCCTGAGAGGAAGGGTCCGTCCGGGGACGGCGGGCGGCCACGGCGGCGAGCATCTCCCAGGCCGCCTCCGGGCGCAGAGTCTCCTCCGGGTCCCGATGGAACGGGTCGAGGACGACGGTCTCCGCGCCGAGCAGCCGCAGCTCCTCCAGGTCCGCCATCACCTGGTCGATCGTGCCCTCCCCCGCGCGCCGCTCCTCCGGCGGCGAGTCCGTGATCCGCAGCAGGATCCTGGGCGCCAGGGCGGGCGCCGGGCGGCCCTGCTCGGCGGCGATGTCCTGCACGCGCGACCACGTCTCGCGCAGCCAGGCGACGCTGTTGCGCAGGGGGTGCCACGCGTCGCCGTACCGTACGGCCCTGCGCAGGGCCGCCTCGCTGCCGCCGCCCACCCAGATCGGCACGCCGCCGGAGCGGTAGTCGTGCTCGTCGGCCCAGGCGGCGCGGATGGCGGCGAGGTACTCGTCGGTCACCTTGCCGCGCCGCTCGTACGCCGCCCCGAGCGCCTCGAACTCCTGCCGCGCCCACCCGACCCCCACGCCGAGCACGAGCCGCCCGCCGCTGAGGTCGTTGAGGTTGGCCGCCATGCGGGCCACCAGGAGCGGATGACGGTACGGCACGAGGATGACGGTGGTGCCGAGACCGATCCCCGAGGTGATGCCGGCGAGCCAGGAGAGCGTCGTGAACGGCTCGTAGAAGGGCGCCGGATACTGCTCGGCCACGTCGGGGGTGATCACCACGTGGTCGGAGACCATGAGCAGGTCGAACCCGAGCCCTTCGACCGTCTGCGCCCACCGCCGCAGCACGTCGGGATCGGTGCCGGGGCCGAAGTTGGGGACGTTCACGCCAAGTCGCATCGACCCAGGTTAGACCAGGGCGCCCGGACCGTGGCTCGACCATGTGCCGGGGGGCGCGCCGCGGCCGCTAAAGTGAGTGGATCTTCCAGACCGCCGTCCTCGCCCTGGCCCTGCTCGCGACAGCCGGTGACCTCTTCTTCGGGCTGATCCACCCCGGGCCGCCGTCGCTCCCCCAGCTGCCCCTGCTCGCGCTGGGCCTGGCGGGCGGCTGGTCGTTCGTCGCCGTCGGCCTCGTCGTCAGGGCCAGGCAGCCCGCCGGCCGCTCCGGCGGGCTGATGACCGGAGCCGGGCTCTGCCTGCTGTTCTCGGGGGTCAACTACCTCGACGAGCGCTGGTCCGTACTGGCGGGAAACGTCATCGGGTGGCTGGCGCTGACGATGCTCGCGCACGTCGTGCTGGTCATGCCGGAAGGCAGGGCCGTCGGGCGCGGGCAGCGGGCCACGGTGCTCGTCCTGTATCTCGGCATGGCGCAGGCGCTGGCCGTCTGGCTGCGGTTCGGCCGGCTGGGCGACGGCAGCTGCACCTGCCTGCCGCTGGTGCCCGGCGGCGAGAGCCTGTCACGGCCGCTGATCGCCGCCGTCGCCGTGTTCCTGTGGCTGTTCGGGCTCGCGCTGACGGCGATGCTCGCCTGGCGCTGGCTGGTCCGGCTGCCCGCGCCGCGCCGCCACACGTTCGCCCCCGTCGCGCTGGCCGGCGGCCTGATGCTGCTCGCCACCTGGACGCGGCAGGCCGTCTACCTGTGGCCGGACGCCGCCGACCCCGATCTCCAGGCCGTCCTGCACGGGCTGCAACTCCTCACGCTGGTGCTCTGGCCGCTGGGAGTGCTGGCGGGGCTGGTCCGCGCCCGGCTGGACCAGGCGGCGGTGGCGCGGCTGGCCGACCGGCTCGGCCCGTCACCGGGCGCCCTGGAGGCGACGCTCGCCAGCGTGCTGCGCGACCCGACGCTGCGGCTCGGCTACCGGACGGGCGACGGGTACGCGGGCACGGCGGGCGACCCGCTCACCGTCCCGGGCACGCGGTCCGCCGCGTACCTGGAGATCGACGGGGAGCCCGCGGCCGTGCTGCTCTATGACCCCGCGCTGGACCTCGACCCTGAGCCGGTGCGGTCGGCGGCGGCCATCGCCCGGCTGGTCGTGGAGAACGAGCGCATGCGGGCCGAGCTGGCCGCCCAGCTCGCGGAGGTCCGCGCGTCCAGGGCCCGCATCGTCGCCGCCGGCGACGCCGAACGCCGGCGGATCGAGCGCAACCTGCACGACGGAGCCCAGCAGCGGCTGGCCGGGCTCGCCGTGCTGCTCGGGCGCGCCCGGCTCCGCAACGCCGATGCCGAGGTGGCGGGCCTGCTCGACGAGGCGGTGACGGGCCTGCGCGCGGCCCTGGCCGAGCTGCGCGAGCTGGCGGGCGGCATCCACCCGGCCATCCTGTCCCAGGCGGGGCTGGCCGCCGCGCTGCGCTCGCTCGCGGAGCGCTCGCCCGTCCCCGCCGTGGTGGAGGAGGCGCCGGACGGGCGGCTGCCGCCCGAGGCCGAGCAGGCCGCCTACTTCGCCGCCGCGGAGGCGCTCGCCAACGTGGCCAAGCACGCCGGCGCGTCCAAGGCGACGATCAGCGCCGTCGTACGCGACGGGATCCTCCTGCTGGAGGTCGGGGACGACGGGAGGGGCGGCGCGCGAGCGGAGGCCGGGACGGGCCTGCGCGGTCTGGCCGATCGCGTGGCGGCGCTCGACGGCACCCTGCGCGTGCACAGCCCGCCCGGCCAGGGCACCCGCGTGACCGCCGAGATCCCGCTCAAGGGGAGCTGACGGCCGCCGCTCAAGGAGAAGCCGTCATGCCCGCAGGTAGGCCAGGACGGCCAGGACGCGGCGGTGGTCGTCCTCCGTCGCGGCCAGCCCCAGCCGGACGAAGATGTTGTGCACGTGCGTCTCGACCGTCTTGGGGCTCAGGTGCAGGCGGTGGCTGATCGCCTGGTTGGAGCGGCCCTCGGCCATCAGCGCGAGCACCTCCCGCTCCCGGTCGCTGAGCCGCGCGACGGGTCCGTTCACGCGCCGCCTGCCGACGAGCCGCTGGACGACGTCCGGGTCGATCACCGTGGCCCCGTCGCGCACCCGCTTGAGCGCGTCGGTCAGCTCGGTGACGTCGGCGACCCGGTCCTTGAGCAGGTAGCCGACCCCGCGGGCGTCCTCGCCCAGCAGAGCGATCGCGTGCTGCGCCTCGATGTGGTTCGACAGCACCAGCACGCCCACCCCCGGGTGCTCCCTGCGGATGCGGTGGGCCGCCTCCAGTCCCTCGGCGTTGAAGCCGGGCGGCATCCGTACGTCCACGACGACGACGTCGGGCGGGTCGGCCCGGACCGCCGCGAGCAGCGCCGGGGCGTCACCGGCCTCCGCGCTGACCGTCACGCCGCAGTCGCCGAGCAACCTGGCCAGCCCCTGCCTGAACAACACACTGTCCTCAGCGAGCACGACGCGCATAGTGCGCCATAGCCTAGCTTTTCGGGGTTAACCCTGAGCGGTTTGGGGGACCGCCCGGTGGGCAACCGGTCCTGGCGTTGCCAGCCTTTCAGGGTGAAAGACTTCGACTCCTCGGCGGCCGTCAGGCTGATAGAGGTGACCAGGCGTTTCGGCCGCGGCAAGAGCGCCGTGGCGGCGCTGCGCGGCGTGTCCGTCGGTCTGAGGGCCGGCACCTTCACCGCGATCATGGGCCCGTCGGGATCGGGCAAGAGCACCCTGCTGCAGTGCGCGGCGGGCCTCGACCGGCCGACCTCCGGCCAGGTGCTGCTGGGCGAGACCGACCTGGCCACGATGAGCGAGTCGCGGCTGACCAAGCTGCGCCGCGACCGCATCGGTTTCGTGTTCCAGTCGTTCAACCTCATCCCCGCGCTGACCGCGCGGCAGAACATCACGCTGCCGCTGCGGCTGGCGGGGCGCCGCGCCGACAAGGACTGGCTGGAGGACCTGGTCAAGCGCACCGGGCTGAGCCAGCGGATCGGCCACCGGCCCACGGAGATGTCGGGCGGGCAGCAGCAGCGGGTGGCGATCGCCCGCGCGCTGATCACCCGGCCGGCCGTGGTGTTCGGCGACGAGCCGACGGGCGCCCTCGACATCGCCACGGGCCGGGAGATCCTCGGCCTGCTCAGGGAGGTCGTCGACACGCTCGGCCAGACCCTGGTGATGGTCACCCACGACCCCGTCGCCGCCTCCTACGCCGACCAGGTGCTCTTCCTGGCCGACGGCTCGATCGTCGACAGCATGGACCGGCCCGGCGCCGACCAGGTCGCCGCGCGGCTGACGCGCCTCGGCGGGTGACGGCATGCTGCGTCTCACGCTGAGCACCATCCGCACCCGCAAGATCGGGTTCGCCGGGTCGTTCGCCTCCGTCCTGGTGGCGGTGGCGCTGATCTCGGCCTGTTTCATGATGATCCAGTCGGGGGTGAGCGCGACGCCCGCGGTGGACCGGTTCGGGGCCACGGCCGCCGTCGTACGCGCCGATCCTGACCTGCACATCGGCTCCGGTGACGACGTGGAGGACGTGCCGCTGGAGCGGTCCAGGCTGACGGCGGCGCGGCTGGCGGAGCTGGGCGCCGTTCCCGGTGTCGAGGCGGTCGTCGCCGACACGCCGTTCTACGCGCAGGCGGTGGACCGGCACGGGGCGACGCTGGCGGGGCCGGGCGGCGGGCCGTCATGGGGGCACGGCTGGCCGGTGGCGCGGCTCACCCCGTTCACACTGGCCGCCGGGCGGGCCCCGGGCACGGACGACGAGGTGGTGCTCGACGCCGACCTGGCGCGGCGCTCCTCCGTCCGCCCAGGGGACGAGGTCCGGGTCGTGACCGTGGCGGGCACCCGGCGCTTCCGGGTCAGCGGCGTCGCCCGGCCGGCCACGGGGCGTGCCGGGCTGCCGTCGCAGTCGGCGCTCTTCTTCACCGAACGGACCGCCGCCCGGCTGTCCGGCTCGCAAGGCGCGGCCGACTTCGCCGGAGTGCTCGCCCGGCCGGGAACCTCCGCCGCCGACCTGGCGAACCGCCTGCGGCGCCTGCCCGAGACGTCAGACCGGTCTGCCCGTACGCAGGTGCTCACCGGGGACGACCGGGCACGGGCGGGGGCGCCTGAGACGGCCGAGAAGCTGGAGTACTCGACGGACTTGTTCGGGCCGATGGCCGGGATCGGCGGCTTCCTCGCCGTCTTCGTCATCGGCGGCACCTTCGGCCTGTCGATCCTGCAACGCCGCCGCGAGATCGCGCTGCTCCGGGCCATCGGCACGACTCCGGGGCAGATCAGGCGCATGATCGCCGGAGAGGCGATCGTGGTGGCGCTGCTGGCCGCCCTGCCCGGATACGCGCTGGCCGTCCCGCTGGCGCGGCTGCTGCGCGCCGTGCTGGTCGCGCGCGAACTCGCGCCCCCGGAGTTCGTCGTGGTGACGGGCGCGCTGCCGCTGATCGCCGGTGGGGGCGCCGGGCTGCTCCTGACGCTGCTGTCGGCCCTCACCGCGGTACGGCAGGCGGCCCGGGTACGCCCGGCCGAGGCGCTGCAGGAGGCCGCCATGCCACGGCGGATCATGACCTGGCCACGCCTGATCCTCGCGCTGCTCACCCTGGGCGGCGGGGGCGCGATCCTGGCGCTCAGCCAGCACCTCGGCGGCGAGGTCGGCGTCGCCTTCCTGGCCCTGGTGGTCATCCTGTTCATGGCCTCGGCCGGGCTGCTGTCCCCGGTCCTGACGCGGCTGCTCGAACGCCCGGCCGGGGCGGTCGTCAGCGCCGTCACGCGGACGACCGGCTGGCTGGCGCACGCCAGCTCGGCCGCCGCGATCCGCAGGGTGTCGTCCGGCGCGGCCGCCATCATGATCAGCGTGGCCATGGCCGGATACGCGCTCCTGGTGACCGCCGTCCTCAACGACACCACCGCGGCCCAGGGCCGGGAGCGGGTCGTCGCGGACCGGGTCCTGGTGCCGCGGAACGGCCCGGGCCTGCCTCCCGACGTCGCGGACGCGGCCCGGCGGCTGGACGGCGCCGAGACGGTCTCCGCCACGCGCGCGACCGCGTTCTCCTCGTACGTCCTCGGGACGCCCGACACGCTGCCCGCGCAGCTGGTGGACCCCGACACCATCGGCAAGGTGCTCGACCTGCGGGTCCTCGAGGGCTCGCTGGCCGCCGTCAAGGAGGCGGGGACCGTCGCGGTCAGCCGCACCCACGCCGGCGAGCACGGCTGGCACGTCGGGTCCCGCTTCCACGGGTGGCTGGCCGACGGCAGTCCCGTCGACCTGCGCGTGGGCGCCGTCTTCGACCGGGCGCTCGGCTTCGCCGACGTCGTGCTCCCCCGGACCGGGGCGGGGCCGGAGCTCGACACCGCCGTCCTGGTTCGCGCCCGTCCGGGGCACCTCGGCGAGCTGGACCGTGCGCTGGCCGCCCTCGAGAGGGAGCAGCCCGCCGTGCGGGTGCTGGGCCGGGACGAGTACGCGGGAGCCGCCGAGACGTCGATCGCGCGGAACGTCACCGGGACCTACCTGGTGCTCGCCGTGCTGGTGTCGTTCACGGCGGTGTCTCTGGTGAACACGCTGGTCATGGGGACCGCGGCGAGGGCCAGGGAGTTCGCGCTGCTGCGGGCCGTCGGGGCGAGCCGCCGCCAGATCGTCCGGATGATCGGCTGGGAGACGGGGATCGTGCTGCTGATCGGTGCGGTCGTGGGCACGGTGATCGCCTGCGTCGCGCTGGCCGGGGCCAACGGGGCACTGTCCGGGACGATGTGGCTGTCCGGACTGCCGATGCCGCTCTACCCGCTGGTGCTGGCGGGGGTCGCCGCCATGGGGTTGGCGACCAGCGTGCTGGCGTCAGGGATGGCGCTGCTCTCCCGCCCGATCGACGCCCTGGGCGGCGCCCGCGAGTGACGTGGGAGATGTGTTGTCCTTTTTCCGACAATGACGGGAAAGGACGGCGCGGGCCCGCGGCAGTGGGCGATCATGGATGGCATGCTGCGCGTTCTCGGCCTGTCCGCGGCCGAGCAGGACCTCTACGAGGCGCTGGTGGAGCACTCCCCCGTCACCCTCGAAGAGCTGGACCGGCTCGCCGCCCAGCACCTGCCTCCTGGGCTGACCGGCGCCGTCGCCGTCAGGCTCGAGGAGCTCGGACTGATCGCCCTGCTCCCCGAGGACCCGCCCCGGTTCGTCGTCGTCCCGCCCGAGATGGGGCTGGACGCGCTGATCCGCGAGCGGGCCCGCGAGCTGGCCGAGGCGCGGCTGCGCGTCGGCCAGCTCGCCACGCGCTACCACCGGACCACGGCCGCGCAGGAGTCCGGCGGCCTGGTGGAGGTGGTCATCGGGCGGGAGGCGGTGCTGCGCCGTTTCGAACAGCTCCAGCGCGGCACGCGCAAGGAGATCCGCATGTTCGACGCGCCGCCGTACGCGGGCGTGGTGGGTGGCAACACCCAGGAGTTCGACCTGCTGAGCCGCGGCGTCGACTACCGGGTCGTGTACGACAGGCGCGCCATCGAGGTACGCGGGACCCTTCAGGCCATCGCCGGCTACATCGCCGCCGGCGAGCAGGTCCGGGTCGGCGACGTACCCATGAAGCTGGTGCTCAGCGACTATCCCATGGGGCTCGTGCCGCTCCGCCACGACCTGCAGATGGTCGAGTCCGCGCTCGTCGTGCACGACTCGACGCTGCTCGACGCGCTGACGGCGCTGTTCGAGATGTACTGGGAGCGGGCGGTGCCGCTGCACATCAGCCACGGACGCGCGCAGCTGGCGGAGACCACGAGCCCGACCGGCGCGCAGCGGGACCTGCTCGCCCGGCTCGTGGCGGGCCAGACGGACAAGGCGATCGCGGCCCACCTCGGATGGAGCGACCGCACGGTACGCCGCCACGTACGCGCGATGATGATCCAGCTGGACGCCCAGACCCGCTTCCAGGCCGGCTACCAGGCCGTCCTGCGCGGGTGGCTGACCGACGAGAAGAGCTCGCAGGATGACGCGACCACCACATGACGGCCCCGGCGGCAGAGCCCGGCACGCGCTCGGCGCGGCCGGGCTCACACCGGACGAGGAGGCGGTGTACGAGCTGCTCGTCGACTCCTCGCCGGCGACTCCGGCCCGGGTGGCGTCACTGGGAGCGGCGGCCGGGCTGCGTCCGGAGGTCCTGCCCGGGCTGCTCGGGACGCTGGAGGCCAAGGGGCTGGTCACCAGGTCCACCGACGAACCGCCGCGTTATGCGGCCGTCGCCCCGGAGGTCGCCCTCGACGTCCTCCTGGTCACGGCGGAACGGCAGCTGGCCCAGGCCCGCGAGCACGCCGCCGAGCTCGAGCGCGCCTACCAGCGCCGCGTCACCGAGGACGCGCCTCCGGTCGTCGTCGAGGTCGTCACCGGCCACCGGGCGGTGCAGCAGCGGCAGGCGCAGATCCAGCGCGGGGCGTCGCACCAGTTGCGCGTCTTCTCCAAGCCGCCCTACTTCGACCCGCCGGGCAGCGTGGCCGCGCAGCACGAGCTGCTCGCCCGAGGCGTCACCGTACGCATCATCTACGAGCGGGCGTTCGTGGACCGGATCGGGGCACTGCGCCAGATCGAGACGATGATCGAGGCGGGCCAGCAGGCTCGGGTGCTGCCCAGCCTGCCCATGAAGCTCTACCTCATGGACGACCGGTTCGCGCTGCTGCTCCTGCGGCACCAGCCCGACGACCCCGACGCCGACGCCGCGCTCATCGTCCACCCGTCCGGCCTGCTCCAGGCGTTGAGCAGGCTCTTCGAGGGGCTGTGGCAGCGAGCGCTGCCCCTGGGCCTGCAGCCGCCGGCCCCCGGCGCGTCGCCGCCGTCCCGCGCCCGTCAGCCCGGCCAGGACGACGAGCGGCTGATCGCCCTGCTGCTCGCCGGTCTCACCGACGAGGCCATCGCCCGCCAGCTCGGCATCAGCCACCGCACGGCGGAGCGCCGCATCGCGGACCTGACGAGCAGGCTCGGCGCCCACACCCGCTTCCAGGCGGGCGTCCAGGCGGCCTTCCGCCATCCCCCGGCCACGGAGTGACCGGGGGTTTTCAGTGACCGCAGGCGGCACGTACGTCCGCCACCAGGCGCACGGCTTCGTCGACGGTGCGCCCGATCTCCTCCCGGGTGCCTCCGACGGCGGCCAGCAGCGCCTGCGCGCGTTCCGCGAAGCCGGCGGGCGCGGACGGAAGCCTGGCGGCCGAGGCGACCATGCCCTTCTCGTTGATCAGCCAGGCGCCGTCGGCGGCGTGCAGGGCGTGGCAGACGACGCCGATCGCGCGGAAGACGGCCCCGGCCGCGTACACCGGGTCCTGGCCGGAGGCGCCGTACCGGGCGATGGTCAGAGCGAAGTCGGCCTGCCCCAGCCCCCGGACGAGGGCCTCCCGCAGCGGCGGCGGGTACTCCTTCGACACCTCCCCCCGCAGCGCCGACAGCTCGCCGGTGGGGTCGGAGAGGACCTTGCACAGGGCGACCTCGCCGGCGTAGGCGTGGGAGTAGAAGCCGAGCGGGTGTCCGTTCTGGAAGCCGATCTCGTAGCGGCCCTCACGGCAGTCGCCCCAGATGCGGCGGACGCGGTCGAGGTCGCGGTAGATCCAGTCCACCCGCCATCCCTCCACGGTGAGCCAGCCGCCGCCGTCCACCCACGGCCCCCAGCCGCCCGGCTCGGTCACCTCGGTCGGCTCGCCCGTCACCTCGCGCGCCAGCGCCCGCAGGCCGGCCACGTCGAGCGGGCCCCGGTAGTAGAGGCCCAGGTCGATGTCGGAGTCGGGGCGGTGCGTGCCGCGTGCCCGGCTGCCGCCGAGTACGACGGCCACCACGCCGGGGACCTCGGTGAGTCGGGCGGCGATGGCGTCGATATCCGGATTCTGCACAAGGCGAACAGTACTCGTTGAGCACCTCATGGACCGTCTCGCGCATCGTCCCGGCATCACCGGCCGCTGACCGCCTCCTCTGTGGTTCCGGGGTTCCGGGCGACGCTCACCGGACGTCGCCCCGAGAAGTCGCCCGCTACAGGTGCCTGTCGAGCAGGATGCGCCCGTTCTTGGTCAGCCGGACGTCGATGCTCCTGATTTGCTTCTTGGTCAGCCCGGTCGTGCCGACGGGCATGGTCGTGGTGTCGGGCGACGCCATCCAGGTGGCCAGCCTGGTGCTGCTGCCCATGACGTCGGTGACGTACATGGCGTACTCGAACGTCTTGGGCTCGGCCGGGCCGGCGGGCACGGCGTAACGGCAGGTCACCTCCACTCGGGTGCCCCAGGGTTCCTGGATGACGCGCACCTCGGCGGTGACAGGGCTGGGAATCGTCTGCAGCATCGGCAGGGCGGCCTCCTGCCGCTCGGGTAGGAGCGGGGACGCCATCACCCCGGCAAGGGCCGCCGCGATGGCGACCGCGCCGGCACGTATTCGGCCCCGCCGCCGGGCCCGCCGGCTGGCGTCCATCAGCTCGCGCAGCAGACTCGCCGGCACCTCGGCAGGCGAGGGGTCGGCGTGCGGCGGGCGCAGGGCGCGATCCGCCGGGACGGCCGAGAGGATGCCGGGTATGCCGGCGAGCGAGGCGACCGCCTGCGAGCAGGCGGCGCATGCGCTCAGATGCTCTTCGTACTCGAGTCGTTCGCGGGGTGACAGGGCCCCTAAGACGTACGCCGCATCCCATTCCGCGTACGGATCCGTTGAGGACATCAATGAGTGGTAACCCCCCTTTCCTGCAGCGCGAGTCGCAGGGCCCTGAGAGCGTAGTGCAGTCTCGACTTCACCGTGCCGGGCGGCAGATCGAGCTTGTCGGCGAGTTCGGCGACGGATTCGCCGCCATAATAGGTGCGCACGATGACGGTTCTGTGGTTCTCCGACAGTTGCGCGAGGGCGTCGGTGACCAGCCAGGCGTCGAGTGTGGCGTCTATCTGGTCGGCGCTGGACGTTTCGGGGAGCCGGTCGGTGCCGACCTCCCGGCGTACCTGAGCGCTGCGGCTATGGTCGATCACCACGTTCCTGGCCACGGTGTACAGCCAGGCGCGCGACGCCGTCTCACCCTTGTGGAAGACCTCTGGACTCTTCCAGGCTCGTAGCAGCGTTTCCTGGACGACGTCATGGGCGAACTGGTTGTCGCCGGTCAAGCGGACAACGAAGCGCCACAGCGCGGGCGCGTGCTCGTCGTACAGCGCCCGCAGGAGTGCCGCATGCGCGTCGGTCATGTCCACACCTATGTGAGTAGGGGGTTACTTTCCCGGGAAAACAGGCCTTCGCTTGCTCAGGAAGGCTTGCGTGCCCTCGCGCATGTCCTCACTGGTGAACGTGCGGCGGAAAGCGTGCGCCTCGATGTCGAGCGCGGCGCCGATCTCCCGGCCGCGCGAGTCGTTGACGGCCTCCTTGCACAACGCCACGGCGACCGGCGAGTTCGCTGAGACCAGCGCCAACGACTCGTACGCCGCCTTCAGCATCTCCTCCCTGGTCACGAACACCCGGTTGACCAGGCCGATCCGCAGGGCCTCCCCGGCATCGACGTTGCGGCCCGTGTAGATCATCTCCCTGGCCCTGCCGGGGGCGACGTGACGTTGCAGCCGCACGCATCCGCCGAAGGCGGGGATCAGCCCGAGCCGTACCTCCGGCTGGCCGAATACGGCGTCCGCCGTCGCGTAGATGTAGTCGCAGGCCATGGCCAGCTCACACCCGCCCCCGAGCGCGTACCCATTCACGCAGGCGATCACCGGGAACGGCAGCGCCTCGATCAGCCGGGTGACCTCCTGGCCCAGCCTGCCGAATTCCTCGCCCTCCTCCGGCGTCATCGCCGCCATCTCCCGGATGTCGGCACCGGCGACGAAGGCGCGTTCTCCCGACCCGGTGAGGACCATCCCGCGGAAGCCGGTCAGGCCCGTGAGGAAGCGTCGCAGCTCGGTGAGGGTCTGCCGGGACAGGGCGTTGAGCACGCTGGGCCTGTCAATGGCGAGCGTCACGATGTCATCATCGTCGTCGACCGTCAGTGTTCGGAAAGCCATGGATCGTCCTCCAGAGATCACGCGCTGTCAGGTCAGGAATCCCAGATCGCTCCGTACGCGGGGACACCCCGCATCTCAAGTTGTTCGACGAGGTGCCATGTGGTCTTCTTGTTGGAGATGCAGATGATCGCCTCGGCGTCGAACTCCACATACGTCCGGTAGGCCAGGGCCAGAAGGTCGGGCTTGCCTTGGGCATCGGTGTCCCAGACGACCGCGTCCGGCTGCACGGCGAGGATCTCCTCCACCAGTTCGTCGCCGTATGTCGTGCGGGGGTGCCGTGTCGACCAGACCAGCCGCGACGGCGTGTCGCGGGACAGCAGGTGCGGCAGGCACGGGCCGATGCCGCTGCCCGTGGCCACCCAGACGACGCGCGCGAACAGCTTGTCGATGTTGCCGACGCCGGCCGTCGGTATGCCCTTGACCCACAGGTGAGAGGGACCGTCGTCGATCAGTGACCCCGTCCAGTCGCCGGCCCGCGAGACGGTGAGCCGGAAGCCGTTCCTGCCGGGGGTGGGCACGTTGGCGAAGGAGTGCCACTCAAGCAGCGGATTACGGCTCACGGTGGTCGACGAGCCCGCGAACGGCGTGACGCCGTAGTCGAACCCGAGCAGGGCCACGTGCGACGACGGCCTGGAGATCCGGACAGGCACGCGCCGCAGGCGCAGCCACGGCAGCGCGACGCTGAGGGTGATGGCCGTGAGCGCCCAGAACGTCGCCTGGTGGGCCGCGGTCAGCAGCGCATGCGCCCAGAACAGGGCGAGCACCGTCCAGCCGCCGAATCGGTGCACGACCTCGAACACGTTGTGGAGCCGCGCCCGCAGCGGGGGCAGCGCGAAGATCACCATCGTGACCAGCAGCGCCAGGATCGCGTACGCGAGCATGAGCAGTCCCGCGGAGACCCCGGCGGGGCGCACGGTCATCACCCCGGTGAGGAAGGCGAACCACAGGGTGGCCGCGACCGCCCCGCCGACGTGTAACCCGCCGAAATGATAGACCTTGCCCAGAATGCGCCGGACCGCCAGCGGCCAGCGGACGGGGGCATCGGTGGCCACGTGGAAGAGCAGGTTGATGACGTACTGCTGGCGGATCAGCACGGCCAGGGTGACATTCGCGACCACCAGGAGGGACAGGGTGCTCGGGTCGGCCCACCAGCCGGCGGTGATCGCGTGGACGAGGAATCCCGTGTTGACGGCCAGCACGACGGCGGCGAGCCGGTTGTAGTGCATGCAGCGCCGACCACTGACCAGGCTCCTGATCGCCGAGCGTGGCGGAGGCAGTTCGAGCGCGTCCGACAAGGAGCGCACGACCGTCATGCGACCACGTCGATCAGCGGGTCGGGCAGGGCGTTCTTGTCGACCTTGCCGCGGTCGGTCATCGGCAGCTCGTCCACGGCCACGACGCGGGAGGGCACGCAATAGTACGGCAGCGACTGCTCGACGGCCTTCCTCGCCGCCTCGACGTCCACGCTCGCCGGGCTGACGAAGCCGATCAGCTCGCCCTCGCGCAGGACCGTGGTGGCGCGGGCGCAATCCGCGGTCAGCTCCAGTGCGCTGGTGACCGCGTCCAGCTCGACCCGGAAGCCTCTGACTTTCACCTGGTCGTCGGTGCGACCGTGGTGTTCCAGCTCACCGTCCGGTGTCCAGCGGCCCAGGTCGCGAGTGCGGAACATCAGATGGCCGCCGCCACGGAAGGGATCGGGCCGGTACCTCTGCATGGTCACGACGTCGTTTCCGAGATAGCCCGCGGTCACGCAGGCGCCGCCCGCCCACATCTCGCCGATCTCGCCGATCGGGCATGGCCTGCCGTTCTGGTCGAGGATGTAGACCGTGGTGTTGGGCAGCGGTCTGCCGATGTTCAGGACGCGGCGCCGCGGATCGTAGCGCTGCATCGTGTTGACGATGGTGACCTCGGTGGGTCCGCACGCGTTGTGGAAGGCACAGAAGCGAGACCAGGTGTCCGCCAGATGCCGGGGGCAGCGCTCGCCCGCGACCGCGACCACCTTGACGTTGCGGCACCGAGAGGGGTCGAGGGAGCCCAAGATTCCCGGGGTGGCGATGACGACGTCGACGTCGCGCACGGTCTCCTCGATGTCGTCGCCGCGGATGACGAGCGTGGCGCCATGCGACAGGGCTCCAAGGGTCTCCCAAACCGCCATGTCGAAGGCGATGTTGAGGATCTGGGCCACCCTGGTGCCAGGGCCGATTCCCAGGGAGCCGGGCTCGTTCAGCAGGATGTTGCACAGGTTGGCGTGGGTCACGTTGACGCCGTTGGGATGGCCGGTCGTCCCAGAGGTGAAGATGACCACCGCCACCTCGCCCGACCCGCCCGGGACACCCGAGGACCACTCCCCCGATCGCGGGACCTCGTCCACCGCGATGACCTCGTCCACGGCGATGACCTCGTGACGATCGCCGGCGGGGATCCTCGGCACCGAATCAGAGGAGGTCAGGATCACCTTGACGGAGGCCGTGTCGACAATGTGGCGCAGGTGGACGGCCGGGGTGATCCGGATGTCCTGCGGCACGTAGGCCGCGCCGGCCTTCAAGATCGCGAGGATGCCCACGACCATCGGGATTGACCGGGTCATGAACAGGCCGACGCGGTCGCCGGGACGCACGCCACGGTGGGCGAGTGACGCGGCGAGGCGGTCGGCGTGGCGGTCGAGTTCCAGGTAGGTCATGCTCTCGCCGAGATGGGTGACTGCGGTCGCGGTCGGCGCGGCCTTGGCGTGGGCCTCGAAGGCATGGTGAATGCGGTCGAACGCCGGGGCGGCCTCCGGGCCGACGCCGAAACTCTGGAACAGGATCCGATCCGCCGAAGGAAGATCGACAAGAGCAGAGCAGTTCAGACGCAGTGTCACTGGAAGTCTCCCGCTGAGTCGACGTGAGCTTGCTGTCCGCGTTTGGCTGATCTTCGAAACGATGTAGCCGCCGAACCGGTTCAACGATGGGGTGAACTTTCCGCAATCGATTCGCCCTGGCTGCGACGGGGTCTCGGTAGCCACTCCCCGACGCCTGCCGGGTGCCACACCGCTTTCACGCGAGCCTCGCCGACCAGGACGTCCTGTGGAGCACGCGAATAAGCGGGGCAGGGTCGAGAACGAGGAGAAGCCGCTCACCGCCGAGGAGTGCGCGGAGCGCCGCGAGCCATGCGCTGAGCAAATTACGACTTCGCTGATGTGCAAGGTCTTGGAGGTGGCGCGGTCGGTTATCACGCCTGGAAAAGCCGCCGGGAGCCGGGTCGCATTCGTGAGGATGCCGCACTTACCGAGGCCTTCAAGGGGATCCGCCACGAGCACGAGGACCGGCTCGGGGTCGCCCGGACCGTGGTCGAGTCGGCCGAGCGCGGTCGCTTTCACTCGGCCAAGCGGATCCGGCGCCTGGCGCGGGTGGCGGGCCTGGCCTGCGTGCATCCCAGGCCGTACAGGGGGACGACGGTGCCGGACGGGGCGAACAAACCGCCCCGGTCGATCCTTTCGAGCGGAACTTCTTGCCCGATCGGCCCAACGAATTGTGGTTCACCGATATCACGTATATGCGAACGTGTACGGGATGGGTGTACGCGTAAGGTGGTCGGCTGGTCCGTGGCCGACCATATGCGAGCCGAACTCGTCACGGATGCCCGAAGATGGCCATCGAGCGCCGTCGTCCAAAGGCCGGCCGGGCGATCATTCATTCCGGCCCTGGGTCGCAGGGCAGTACACCGGCGGCGCGTCCAGGGATCTCGCCTTGGTGATGAGGCCATTCCTTCGGCTGGGCATACGGGGCTCTGTTTCGACAATGCGATGTCGGAGTCGTTCAATGGAACCATCGGCAAGAAACTGATCTACTTCCACACGTGGCCGGCCCTGGAAAGGGTTCGGCGCGAGGTGTTCAGGTACATCGAAATGTCCCGCGTTCCATAATTCATATGTCCATGAAGCCAGCGGGCTCCACCTGGCCCACAAGGCATCGCAGCAGGGCTTCGCCTCCGTGCTGGAACGACTCGGTTCGAGCATGCGCGTATGGGCCAACACGTCAGCGAACGTCACCTGGTCTTGGTGCTCCGCGAGCATCTGATCCATGACAACCGGCACCGGCCGCACCGGTCCCGGCACCAACGCCCCCGGACCTCGCAACGTAGCCACCCGCGACGTGACCGGGAACGGGCCGGGAAGAAGGCGTACCGCGCTGCGGGGGAGCGACTGCATGCCTGCCTGTTTCCTTCGTCAGAACGCTTCGGCCCTCCCGGGGCAGGGTCAACGATCGCTCTCTTGCCCGCCGTAAGCACTCAGCAGCCGGTCGTACTCCGCCTGCGTGACGGGGAGCACCGAGCCGTGCTTGGCTTCAGGGGGCAGTTCGTAGCTGGTCGACGGGACCCACTTCCCCGAGTCGAGAGCGGTGGCCTCGAACGGGACGTAATTGCGGCCCCCGAACTCGTCGATGAACATGTACCACTTCTCCTCCGTGTTCGACTTGAACACGGCCGGGCCCTCGCCACGGCTGATCGCCCCCTCGCCGATGCGGTCGGCCACGAAGCCATATGACGTGGAGACCAGTTCGCGGGACTTCTCGGCGGTGATGAACTTCGCGCCCGGCGTCGGCGTAGCACGCCTTCGGCGCCCAGGCGTTGCCCGCCGCGTCCGGGGCCACCCTGACCAGGCGCACGCCGGTCCAGTTGACCAGGTCCGTGGAGTCCCACACCACGATCGACCTGCTGCCCGTGCGCTGCGCCCTGTCCCAAATATCCGACACCTGCCCATCCGTACCGCCCGAGGTGCGCAGATCCGTGGCGATGAGGTGGAATCTGTCCCCTTCGGGGGAACGGATCAGGAACGGGTCGCGGAGTCCTCCAGTGCCGAGGCTGGAGGTCAGGACGGGCTGTCCGGCGTTCAGTTCCTGATAGCGCAACGGGTCGTTGCCGCGGCTGAGGGCCATCCGGATCCGTTCGTCGCCGGCTGCGCGGTTGCCGACGAAATAGACGAGCAGGTAGCCGGTGTAGAACGGTTCGGGCTGATACACAAATGCTCCTGAGCAGGGGTGAAGGGGGTCCGGCGGGAGCCGTTCCCGCGAGCCTGGCGGTGGACACCCGGCGCATGCGCCTGAAACGCCGTACGCGGTGGCCGGGAATGTCATCGGCTTCGCACGGCTTGCCCGTGTCCGCGGCCTCGCGAGGCAGGCGATGACCGCGGCCACCTCGTCGGCGGTGACCAGGCGTCTCATGGGTTGGCGTGCGTTGAGGGCGGAGCGTTCGGCCTCGGGATCGGCGGCGCGCTCCAGCAGGTGCCCGATCCACCGGAGCGCCGGCGGTGCCGGGGCACCGTTCTTGGCGAAGCAGGGATCAAGGAGCGCATACAGGGGAAGGCGGACAGGCTGGTGCTGCGCGCAGGAAAGCAGGAGGAGAGCGGGCGGCGCCTAGCTGAGCGGCTGGTCGGACCAGGCCTCGGCCATGACCGCGCGCATCAGGGGCCGCGGGTTAGGGGTGATCCCGAGCGCGCGAGCGATCTCCTTGGGAGAGCCACCCTGGCCCGCGCAGCTCGCGTACCTATCAGAGGTGGAGGAGTCTATAGAACGCCCGTTCCGGTTGCAGCCCGGCCTACCGTATCCGGCCGCAAGAGCCGCCCGTCTGAGCCTTCACCTCCTGGTCTGTACGCTTACCGGTGTGACCCGCCGCCCGCACACCCGCCCTCCCGTCCTCGCGGACGTGGCGAGGGCCGCCGGCGTTTCCGTCCCCACGGTGTCTCGGGTGCTGAGCGGGTCCGCGCCGGTGAGCGCCGATAAGCGCAGGCAGGTCCTGCGCGCGATCCAGGAGCTGGGATACCGTCCCAACGCCGCAGCGCGCGCCCTGGTGACTGGCCGTCGCTCCATCATCAGCGTGCTGACCAGCGACACCACCCGGTACGGTTATGCCAGCACGATACGGGGGATCGAGGAGGCTGCCCGCGCGGTCGGCCTGGTGGTCGCCCTGACGATGCTGGACGGCGACGACGAGGAGGCGGCGCGGGTAGCCGTGGACCTTGCGCTCGACCAGCCGCTCGCCGGGATGATCGTGCTCGAGTTCGATATTCAGGGCAGCCGGGCGCTGGCGGCACTGCCCGACACGCTCCCCGTGGCGGCGGTGTCCTCCGCCGGGCAGGGCAGGAGCGTCCCGCGGGCCCTGTTCGACGACCACGCCGGCGCGCGGGATGCGACGAACTACCTGCTCGGACTGGGCCATCGCACCGTGCACCACGTGGGGATACCGGCCTCCGGCCGGCCGAGCGGGCGGCTGCTGGGCTGGCGGGAGGCGCTGGAGGCGGCGGGAGCCCCGATTCCGGAGATCGTGGAGAGTGACGGGACCCCGCGCTCGGGCCTCCAGGCCGGCGCGCGCCTGGCCAGGCGCGGCGATGTGACGGCGGTGCTGTGCGGCAACGACGAGGTCGCCTTCGGCGTGATCAAGGCCTTGCAGGACGAGGGTTCGCGGGTCCCCGAGGACGTCAGCGTCGTCGGCTTCGACGACCACCCGCTGGCCGAGATCTGGACTCCTTCGCTGACCACGATGAGCCAGGACTTCGCCGAACTGGGGCGCATGGCGGTCGACTTCCTGCTCGGCAGGCTGGCAGGCGTGCCGGTCGCGGCGGCGCGGTCGACCCCGCGCCTGGTCGTGCGCAAGAGCACCGCTCCACCCGCCGGCTGACCTCGGCCTAGGAACCCTTGGAACCGCGCAGACGCGTGGTCATGTTCCTACATGACATCTCGTGTTGAAAGCGTTATCAACCCATTTCCCCTGGTCCCCTTGCCACATCGCTTGATAAACGTTTTCATAGCTGAACCGCACCGTATGTCCGGCTTAAGGAACGTGATGACGAGCAGAACCATCCAGTGGCGTCCCGGCTCCCTCGACCTGGTCCTCGAGCGGCCCGAAGACGCTCCGGCCCGCATCGCGAGGCTCGCGACCGCGTCGCCCGCACCGGGCGCCGTGGCCCCGTTCCGGATGCAGCCGCTGGTCGAGCTCATGGTTCTGGGGGAGGGCCGGGGACTGTCCAACACCCGGTTCACTGACACCGCCGCCGGATCGCGGCTCCGGTTCGCGGACGCCGTCGAGCAGACGGACGGCGACTGGCGCGAGCTGCGGGTGAGGCAGCGTGACGAGGTGACCGGTCTGGAGGCGACCAGTGTCTTTCGCGCCAGGACGGACGTCCCGGCCCTGCAGGCCTGGACCGAGGTCACGAACACCGGGCCGGTGCCCCGGGTTCTGCAGATGGTGTCGTCCTTCGCCTCCGGCGCGCTGGCCGAGACGGCGGACGACGGCGACCTGGTCCTGTGGCGGGCGCGCGCCGACTGGTGCGCCGAGGGCAGGTGGGCGGCCATCCCGCTGTCCGGGCCGGACGGGCTGGCGGACATCAACAGCGAACTGCACCAGCACGACGGCCGGGGCGCGCTCGTCACGGTGAGCAAGAGCACGTGGTCCTCGGGCGAATACCTGCCGACCGGCGTCCTGGCGAGCGCCCGCACCGGCCGGGCGTGGGGCTGGCAGATCGAGCACAACGGCGCCTGGCGCTGGGAGGTGGACCGCCGCCGCGACGGGGCGAACGCCGTCTCGCTCGTGCTGAGCGGCCCCACCGACCTCGACCACCTGTGGAGCACCCGGCTGCTCCCGGGGGAGCGCTTCGTCGCTGTTCCCGTGTCCGTCGCTGTGTCCGACGAGGGTTGCCAGGGAGCGCTGGCCGCCCTCACCCGGCAGCGGAGGGCGATCCGCCGCGCGCATCCCGCAGCAGGCGACGCGCTGCCGGTCATCTTCAACGACTACATGAACACCCTCATGGGCGACCCGACCACCGAGCGCCTGCTGCCTCTCATCGACGCCGCCGCGGAGACCGGCGCCGAGTACTTCTGCGTCGACGCGGGCTGGTACGACGACGGCGGGAACTGGTGGGACAGTGTCGGCGAGTGGCGCCCCTCGACCGGCCGGTTCCCGGACGGCGGGCTCGCCCGGGTCTTCGATCACATCAGGGCCAGGGGCATGCGCCCCGGCCTGTGGCTGGAGCCGGAGGTCGTCGGGGTGCGCAGCCCTGTCGCCGCGATGCTGCCTGACGAGGCGTTCCTGAGCCGGAACGGCGAGCGGGTCGTGGAGCACGGCCGGTACTTCCTCGACCTGCGCCACCCCTTGGCCAGAAAGCATCTCGACGAGGTGGTCTATCGCCTCGTGCACGACTACGGCACCGGATTCTTCAAGCTCGACTACAACGTCACCCCGGGGCCGGGCACCGATCGGGGCGCGCTCCAGCCGGGAGAGGGACTGCTCGAGCACAACCGGGCCCACTTGGCGTGGCTGGACGACCTGCTCGGCCGCCACCCGGAGGTGATCTTCGAGAACTGCGCCTCGGGAGCCATGCGGGCCGACTACGCCATGCTGTCCCGCCTCCAGCTCCAGTCCACCTCGGACCAGCAGGATTGGCGGCTCTACGCCGCCATCGCGGCGTCCGCGCCCGCCACGATGCTCCCCGAGCAGGCAGGCAACTGGGCCTACCCGCAGCCGGGGATGCCCGCGGAGGCTCTGGCCTTCACCATGATCAACGGTCTGGCCGGGCGGCTCTACCTGTCGGGGCATCTCGACAAGATGAGCCGGGCCGAGCGGGAGCTCGTCGCGGACGGGGTGGCGGTGCACAAGCGGATCAGGGCCGAGGTCGCCACGGCCGAGCCGTTCTGGCCGCTGGGGCTGCCCGCCTGGTCCGACGATGTCGTCGCGCTGGGCCTGCGCACCGGTGACACGGTGCGCCTGGCCGTATGGCAACGCGACGGCGGGCCGCACGACATCCAGGTGGACCTGCCCGGCCTGCGTGGCCGCCGGCTGCGGGTGGAGACCGAGTATCCGGCGACGCTACCCGGCTGGCAGCACCGGTGGGACGCCTCCACCGCGCGGCTCACGGTCCGTCCTGCCGTACCGGGACCGTCCGCACGCCTGCTCCGCCTGCGGCCGGAGAACTGATCCCTTTCAGCGTGGCAGCCCTCACCTCCCACCACACACGAGGAGAATGATCCATGAAGACGCGAGGCCTTTCCCGCGCGGCAGCCGCCGCCACGTGCGGGGCGCTGCTGCTGGCCGGCTGCTCGGCAGGCAACCCCGGGACGTCCTCAGCCGCAGCCGGGCCGGTCCCCACGACCTGGCCTGACCCGGGTGCCGGCCTGCAGGGGGTGACCCTCACCCTGTGGATGTCGACGCAGACCGCCGCGATGGCCGACAACGTCATCAAGTCGTTCGAGGCCAAGACGGGAGCGAAGATCAACAAGGTCGTCATTCCCGACGTCTACGAGACCAACGCGCCGACCAAGCTGGCCACCGGCGCCAAACCGGACCTCGCCACCTGGCAGCCGACAGGCAGTATGCTCGCGCTGCTCAAGCCGTCCACCGACCTGCAGAGCCTGGACGGCGCTCCGTGGCTGGCCAAGCAGACGCCGGCCATCCAGAAGCTCGGTCTGGTGAACGGGCATCAGTACGCGGCCTTCGTCAACGTCCCCTCCGTTCTCGGTGTCTTCTACAACAAGTCGGTGTTCCAGAAGGCGGGGATCACGAGCACGCCCAAGAACTTCAACGAGTTGCTTGCCGACGCCCAGAAGATCAAGTCGGAGGGGGTGGCGCCGTTCTTCGGCGCCGCCGGCGACCAGTGGCCCACCCAGTGGTGGCCACAGGTCCTGCTGGCTGAGGCGTCGAAGAAGGGCCTGTGGGAGCGGGTCAGCCAGAACAAGGAGAAGTTCACCGATCCCGAGATCCTGGGCGCCGTCCGGCAGTTCCACGACATGGTGAAGCAGGGTCTGTTCAACAAGGACGACAAGACCTCCAAGTACACCGAGTCCGGCCCAGCCCTGCTCAAGGGCCAGGCGGCGATGGTGCTGCAGCTCACCTCGTTCGCGTCGCTGATGCAGTCGACGGCGGACACGGCGACCATAAACCGGGAGATCGGCTGGTTCCCCATCTCCAAGGACGGCAACATCGCCACGTCGGTGCCCGGCGGCGACAACGCCCTGGTCGCCTTCAAGACCGGAGATCCGAAGCGGGAGTCCGGCGCCCGGCAGTTCCTGCGGTTCTGGCTGGAGACCTACTACCCCGACTACGTGAAGTCTGCCGGCACCGTGTCGATCGAGCCCGCCGTACCGGCTCCCGCCGGGGTGCCGGAGGTCGTGAAGCAGGCCTCGGCCGCGCTGGACGACGCGGCCGGCTCGATGCAGCAGAACGCCGCGGTGAACCCGGACTTCTACGTGAACCTGGCGAACATGGTCAACGGGACCATGACCCCCGAACAGGTGACCTCCACTACACAGTCGCAGTTCGTCCAGCTCGCCCAGGCACTCGGGATCCAGGGCTTCTGACGGCGGCGGGGGCACGAGCCCCCTCCCGCCCCCGCCACCACACTGAAGGGTGTGCCGGATCGCCATGATCTCTTCTCTTTCGGCCGCTTCTGGTCGCTCGCCGCGGCGAGCGGTGTTGTACCCGAGCTCGTTCCTCGCTCCGGCGTTCGCGGTACTGGCCGTGTTCTTCTTCCTACCGACCGTCTTCAACTTCGTCTACGCCTTCACGGACTGGTCGGCCTTCCATGACGACATCCGCCCCGTGGGGCTGGCGAACGTCAAGGCGGTGCTGTCCAACGGCTCCCTGCTGTCGTCGCTGCGGATCACCATCGTCTACGCGGTCCTGGTGGCGGTCATGCAGACGGGGTTCGGGCTGGGGCTGGCCCTGCTCCTGGAGCGCGACACCCGGATCAACCGGTTCGCCAGGGTCGTCTTCTTCATCCCGGTGCTGATGTCCGCCCTGGCGGTGGGGTACACCTTCCAGGCGCTCCTCAAGCCCGACGGTCCGCTCAACGGGCTCCTCGGCGCTCTGTCCGGCCAGCAGGTGACGATCCCCTGGCTCGGCAGCACCACGTGGACGGTGGTGACGGTGGCCTTCGTGAACTCCTGGAAGTGGATGGGGCTGGCGATGGTGATCTTCCTCGCCGGTCTCAAGACGATCCCGGCCGACGTGCTGGAGGCGGCCAGGATCGACGGTGCCGGCAGGTGGAGGACCTTCCGATCGATCCGGTTCCCGCTGATCGCCCCCGCGGTGACCTTCAACGTCGCGACCGCGCTGCTGGGCTCCTTCAACGGGTTCGACACGATCCTGGCGACCACGGGGGGAGGGCCCGCACAGCAGACCGAGGTGCTCGACATCTACATCTTCCGCGTCTACGGCAACGGCCTGTTCGCCCAGGCGACCACGATGAGCCTCGCCCTCCTTCTCCTGGTCGCTCTGCTGGCCTTCCCTGTCATCGGCTACCTGCGCAAGAGGGAGCGTGTCCTGTGAGGATCTCCGCCCGGGGCTGGTCCCGTCTCGTTCACCCGGCCGTCGTCGTCATCCTGACCGCCGTCGTCATCGGAATCCCGTTGTGGCTGGCCCTGGTGACCTCCGCCAAGTCGCAAGGCGAGGCGAACCTGCCCGACCTGTCCCTACCACGGGTGTGGCACCTGTGGGACAACTACTCCCAGGCGTTCACGCAGGGCCGCATGCTGTGGGCGCTGTTCGGCAGCCTGCTGGTCATGGTGCCGTCCGTCGCCGGGGTGCTGATCTTCGGCTCGCTGGCTTCATGGGTGCTGGCTCGGCGGGCAGGGCGCGTCATGGCTGTGCTCTACTCAGCTGCGATCAGCGGGATCATCCTGCCCCCGGCCGTCGTCACGATCGTGCTGCTGCTCCGGCAACTCCACCTGGCCAGCACGCCGATCGGCATGATGCTGGTCTACATGGGCATGTACATGTCCCTGGTGATCTTCTTCGTCACCGGTTTCGTGCGGACCATACCGGTCGAGGTGGAGGAAGCGGCCCGCATGGACGGCGCACGGCCGCTCGGCATCTTCATCAAGGTCGTCCTGCCGCTGCTGCGCCCGGTCATCGCGACCGCCACGATCCTCATCTGCCTCTACATCTGGAATGACGTCTTCTACGCCTTCTTCGTGCTCGGCGGAGGGACGTACTCGACACTTCCCCTGAACCTGTACTCGGTGGCGAGCAGCAACCTGTATCAGAACAACTGGAACCTGGTTTTCGCCTACGTCGTGCTCATGAGCCTGCCGCTGGTCGTCGTCTTCGTCGTCGCCCAAAGACGGATCATCTCCGGCATCACCGGAGGAGCCGTCAAGTGACGGTGGTCCATTGCTGGTTGGCCGGCGGCGTCGGGCGGCCGGCGCGACCTGTACCTGCGCGGGTTCATCGGCGAGGTCGAGCACTTCCTGCGATGTGCGCGCAAGGGGGTATCGCCCACGTCTCGAACTCGCGTAGGGCATGAAGCATGCCGCAGCCTGGGTCCGATGTCCATGGATCGTCGTTCCTTCCGGTGGATTCCCCCTGGCAGGCCGGAGGCGGAATGCGGTTTCCCAACGGTCGAGATCAGTGAGGCAAGACAGAGAACGTTATCTGCAGATCGTAGTGATACAGGCCCGATGACCCAGATTTCGTTATCAGGATGTTATGAAATATCCGCCCAGAGCCCCATAGTGCACTCGTTCTGGACCGATGGTACGGAACCGGAGAAGTAGAGAACGGTTGCTATGAAACTCTTGACCGTTTCGACCACTCCCGGCATCCTCGACGTCGAGGCAGGCAAGCGCTTTCCTGCGTAGCCGCCTGAATGGAGGACCGTGCCATGTTCGGTGTTCTGCGAAGAGTCTGCTTCGACCAGAACGTGCGAAGACGTCGACGTCCGAATCCGACTCCAGCCGCCGCAGGCGTCCACATCCGAGGACTCGGCGCGTTCGCCGCAGCGCTCCTGCTCGTCACCGGACTCCTCTGCGCGGCAGCCCGGCCGGCCGCCGCGCAGGATCTCGGCACGTGCGCCCTGACATTCCAGCCCACCGTCAGCGAGCAGGGGTTCGTGCACCCCGGCGTCGGCCTGACCCAGCCGATCCTGGAGAACGCCCGCCGGCAGATCGCCGCGGGCGCCGAACCCTGGACCTCGTCGTTGAAGGCGATGCAGCGGTCGTCCGCGGCTGGGACCGGGGTGACCTCGTCCAACCGCAGCAGCGCCGACCCGACCAAACCCGCCTCCGACGCGTTCAACAGCCAGGGCTTCAACGGCCGCTTCATCGCCGACGGCCTCAAGTCCTACACGCAGGCGATCCTCTACGTACTCACCGGCGAGGAGGTCTACCGCAAGAACGCCCTCGACATCATCCGCATCTGGGAGCAGATGGACCCCGGCAAGTACGAGTACTTCACCGACTCGCACATCCACACCGGCATCCCCCTCAACCGCATGGTCTCCGCCGCCGAGCTCCTGCGCTACACCTCGTGCGCCGACGAGGCACACCCCTGGACCGACGCGGACACGCAGTCGTTCACCGACAACCTCGTGGTCCCGGTCATCAAGACCTTCCAGAACGACAACAACCACTTCATGAACCAGCACAACTACCCGCTCATGGGTGCGATGGCCGGCTCCATCTTCATGAACGACACCGCCCTCTACAAGCGGTCGGTCGAATGGTTCACCGTCAACGCCACCGCGAAGGACCAGGGCTTCAACGGCTCGATCAAGCGGCTGTTCCGTTGGGTCGACACCAACGACGCCACCGGCGACCCGATCGACGACCCGCACGTCCAGCATGCCGAGATGGGACGCGACCAGGCCCACGGCGGTGGCGACCTCACCAACGCCGCGATCATCTCCCGCATGCTGCTGGCGCAACAGACGAAGGTCGACCCCGACGACGGCACCGTCTCCGACGCCCCGGACGCAGTGGGTCCCTATGAGTTCCTCGGCGACCGGATCCTCGCCGCCGCCGACTATTTCTGGCGATTCATGCTCGGCTTCGACACCCCGTGGACCCCGATGGCGTACGCCATCTCGCCTGACGGCACCATCCGCGACACCTACAACCACATCTCGAACAGCTACCGCGGGCGCTATAACACCGCGAGCTTCTGGGACATCTACTACTATTACGCGTTCACCCGCGGCAAGGACGTCAGAAAGCTCGCACCATACTTCGCCGAGGCGTACGCCAAGCGCAACGGCCCCCTGTTCTACTACGGCGGCGGCCTCAACAACGCGTGGGACAACGTGGACGGCGGCGGCGACTCCTGGCTCTTCGCGCCCGCCTCGGCGGCCGGGCAGACCGTGCCGCCGCTGCAGGACAGCCCGACGATCCTCGAAGTCGAGAACAAGTACACCCGGCTCTCCGGCGACGTCGAGCACGGAACCGACGCCGGCACCGCATACGTGCGGATGTCCACCGCGCGCCCCGGCTCCGAGATCGCCTACCTCAGCGGCTCGAGCAGCAAGCAGCTCCTTGCCTTCCGGGTCCGCACCGACGGCGAGGTCCGGCTGCGCATCGACCGCCACGACGACCGCACGATCCTGGTGCCGGACACCCGCCGCGAATGGCGGTACGTCATGTACCCGCACTCCATCGGGGACATGCTGTTCATCCAGGCCACCGGCGACGGGGCGACCGTCGACATCGATCGCATCACCACGAACGCCGCCGCCGAACTGACACCACCCACCTTCGACGACACCTCGACCGCCCGCATCGTGAGCTGGAAGGGCGCGACCGCCACGGCCGACCTCTCCGCGCGCTACGCCGGCGCGGACGATCTCGCCTACACGGCGCAGGGACTGCCCGCCGGGGCGACCCTCGACGCCTCCACCGGGCAGCTGACCTGGACGCCCGCCGCGGCCGGCTCGACCGTCATCACCATGACGGTCTCCGACGGCACCACCGTGGCGAGCCACCACGTCGTACTCGCCGCCGCCCACAACCGCTCCGGCGCGCTCGCGCTCGCCCAGCAGGGCCACGACGCGGACGCCAAGTACGTCTCCGACACCGAGGCCGCCTTCCACCAGGCACTCACCACTGCCCAGGCCCTGGGCAAGAAGGGTACGGACGACGAGTACCTCGCCGCGCTGACCCACCTCGTGACGGCGGTCGACGGTCTCGCCCTCGTCTCCCCGCACACGGCCGCGGACCGCAGCCTCGACTATCCCTCGCTCGTGGTCACCTCCACGGCCGGGGCCAACATCGGCAACCTCGTCGACGGCGACAACCAGTCGGGAACCGGGTACGCCCAGGCGGTCAACCTCTCTCACACCTTCGACTTCGGGCTCGACTTCCGAGTCTCGGCGACCCGCTTCGGATTCCAGAGCAACATCTTCGCCGACCGGCTCGCGAACTCCACCGTCTACGGCTCGAACGACGGCAGGAACTGGACCCGGCTGACCCCGGGCGTCACCCGGTTCACCCAGGACTTCAACACCCTCGACGTCGCCCGCGATCTACGCGACCGACAATTCCGCTACATCAAGGTTCAGCTGCTCCAACCCCTGCCGGACGTGCTCTACGGCATCGTCCGCAACCTGTTCGAAATGACCGAGTTCCACATCTACGGCGACCGGCACGAGATCGGCAACGTCGTCAAGGCGACCTCGATCGCCTCCGACCAGGCCATCGCAGGCAAGATCATGACTGGCGACACCGTCGACGTCTCGGTCACCGCCAAGAAGCCGATCCAACAGGTCACCGTCACCGTCCAAGGTGTGACGGCGAAGGCGAACTCCGACGACGGCGTCACCTGGACCGCCTCAGTCAAACTCGACGACGTGGCCCCCGGCGACATCCAGCTCGCGGTCGACTACCTCGACCCCAACGGCAAGCCCGGGCCGACCGCCTACGGCACCACCGACGGATCGAAGCTCTACATCGCGGGCGACCCCGCGCACTTCATCGACGTGGCCAAGCAGGCCGCTGTCACCGCCTCCGACAAACAGTGGCCGGGCACCGGACTGGGCGCCGACGCGGTCGGCTACCTGCTCTTCGACCGCGACCCCGACACGTACGGCGACCTGAACACCGGACCAGGCGCGTACTACGACATCGACTTCGGCGCTCACGCGACCGTGCGGCCCGACGAGGTCCTGATCCTGCCGAGGGCCAGCCACCCCCAGCGGGCCAACGGCACCGTCGTACAGGGGTCGAACGACCGCCAGACCTGGACCGACCTCACCAAGCCACTCACCGGGGCCGTGGCAAACGGCTGGAGCGACCAGCCCACCTCGGGCGAAGACCACTACCGGTACCTGCGGATCTACAACGCCACAAGCTGGTACGGCGACCTCTCCGAGGTCGAGCTCTACGGCGACATCAAGCGCGACGCATAGTTCGGCTCGAAGGCGCGTACGCCCGACGACGCCACCACGGGGAGCGTCTCGCGGTCCCGCCGGCGATGGCCGGACGGTGGCCACACCACCACGACCACCTTCTCTCGCGGCCGCTCCGGTGATCACGTTCTTGGTCCGAACAAGATCCTCACGGGGCGGCCGCGCCCGCCCGGGAGCTAGGAAAACGTTGTCTGAATCGGCCTGCCTCCTTGACCGGCAAAGTCCCCGAAACACCAGATTTATCCGGGTGACATCTTGCCTCGGGCTACCGCCAGGTTCTAACTTCCGTAGAGACCGTTTTCTATCGGCGACTCCCCGTTCCCGCCGACCCGCGCGGCGCGTTCCCCCCTTACGGAGAGGTGTCCTCATGGCCCGTAAGCAGCTGAAAGCCGCAGCTGTGACCATCCTCGCGACGTCCGTCACCCTGACCGGCTGCGGCGGCGGGCAACCCGCCGCACCCCAGAGCAAGGGATCGGTCACCATCACCTGGTGGTCCTGGGACGAGCACAAGTTCCTCGATCCGATCGCCGAGAAGTTCAACGCCACCCACGACGACATCAAGCTCAAGGTGGTCAAGCAGGCCGACCTTCCGGGCACCGCGGCGAACCTGCGCAATGCCGTGGCCGCGAAGCAGGACGTGCCCTGCCTGGTCAAGAACGTCGGCGAGGTGCCAGGACTGGCCGGTGAAGGGCTGCTGGAGGACGTCACGGAGGAGTTCGAGCCGTACACCAAGAAGGGCCTGTACAACGAGCCGGCCTACGCAGGCGCGCAGGCCGGCGGCCGCTACTACGGCGTCCCGTCGGGGTTCAACCCATCATTCATGATCATCAACCGGGCCGTCTACGACAAGTACGGCATCGCGCCGCCCAAGACCTGGGACGAGCTGATCGCGGCGGGCAAGGAGCTGAAGAAGCACGGCGTCTACGTGATGAACCTCGCCGGCGAGGACCCCTCCACGCTGGTCAACCTGACCCAGCAGGCCGGCGGCACCTGGTACAAGGTCGAGGGCAACACGTGGAAGGTGGACTTCCTTTCGCCCGAGACGCTCAAGGCCGCTGAGGTCATCCAGCAGCTGGTGGAGAACGATCTGGTGGCGAACCAGACCTACCAGGACCGGCCGGCGCTCATCGCCTACTTCGACTCCGGCAAGATGGTGTCCCTGCCCACCTCCACCTGGCAGCTCGGCAACTACGAGCTCAACTACAAGAAGTCGCTGGGCGACTGGCAGCCCATCGACCTTCCGCAGTTCACCGGCGCCCCCGCGTTCGTCACGAACGCGCACGGCAGCGCCATCCTGGTGCCGAAGGGCTGCCAGAACGTGAAGGAGGCGGTCGAGGCGGCCGTCTGGATGACGACGAGCAAGGAAGCCGTCGACGCCAGTTACCAGGAGGACACCAAGCAGTACGCCTGGCCGGGCGCCATCCCGGACCCGAGCCCCTGGGTCGACTCCGCGGTGCCGGCGAAGTTGTTCGGCGAGCGCCGCGCCGAGGCCAAGGACGTCATCCTCAAGGCGGTCAAGAGCGCCCGTGACCCCTGGGTGGTGGGCCCCAACTACACCGGCGTGTTCACCGAGCTCCAGGACCAGTGGGCGCAGATCGTCACCAAGCGGATCACGGTGCGCGAGGCGCTGGAGCACATGCAGAAGTTCACGGTCGACGACCTCAAGGCCAAGAACATCAATGTCCAGGGCTGACAGCATGGCCGCGCCCGGCGTCATGACCTGGCGGCGGATCGCGGCGATCAAGGGAGCCTCCTTCACCGTCCCGTTCTTCCTCGGGTTCGTGCTGTTCACGGCGGTGCCGATCGTCCTGGCGCTGCGCGAGAGCATGTACACGACCAAGAGCTCCGGGCTCGGGTTCGGCGAGAAGACCATCGAGTTCTCGGGGCTCGCCAACCTGCTGAAGGGCATGGGCGACGAGCGGTTCTGGGCAGGGATGGGGCGGGTGGCGCTGTTCGCGGCGATCAGCATTCCCCTCATCCAGGTCGCCAGCATCGCCCTGGCGCTGCTGCTCGACGCCGCCACCCGGAAGGTGGCGGCGCGGTTCCGGCTGGCGCTGCTGATCCCGTACATGATCCCGGGGATCGTGGCGACGCTCATCTGGATCTACCTCTACAGCCCCGACGTAGGGCCGCTGACGCCGTTCTTCGCGCTGTTCGGGGTGGACGCCGACTTCTACAGCGGCGACCTGATCTGGGTGTCGATCGGCAACCTGATGGCGTGGGGCGGCATCGGCTTCAACATGCTCATCGTGTACGCCGCGCTGCAGGCCGTGCCTCGGGAGATCTTCGAGGGCGCCCGCGTGGACGGGGCTTCGGAACTGCGGATCGCCTGGTCGATCAAGGTGCCGTTGATCCGGCGGTCGCTGGTGCTGACGACTGTGCTCAGCATCATCGGCACGCTGCAGATCTTCAGCGACCCGATGCTCTTCCGGTCGATGGCGCCGGAGACCGTCACCCGCGACTTCACGCCGATCATGGGCATTTACGACTGGGCCTTCGCGCAGGGTGACTTCAACTACGCCGCCGCCCTGTCCATCATCCTGGCCCTCGTCGTCGGCCTGGCGTCGGCGCTCTTCTATCGGTTCACGGACAAGGCGCCGACCTCATGACCACGACGCTCGACCGCCGTACCGTCACCGGCTCCCCACCGCGGCAGCCGGTGGCGCCGCACAGCAAACGTACGAAGGCGACGGTGCTGTTCGGGCTGATCGCCTTCACCGTGTACTCCGTGGCTCCCCTGTGGTGGCTGATCGTGGCCGCGACGAAGGGGCAGAGCGACCTCTACACGACCAACGGGCTGTGGTTCGCCGAGTTCCGGCTGCTGGACAACTTCAGGGAGCTGTTCACCTACCAGGACGGCATCTTCCTGACGTGGATGTGGAACACCGTGGCCTACAGCTTCGCCGGGACCGCCGGAATGACGCTGATCTGCGTGGCCTGCGGCTACGGCCTGGCGATGTACCGCTTCCGGGGCCGCGGCGTGATGATGGGCTGCATCATCGGCTCCTTCCTGGTGCCGCACGCGCTGCTCACCATCCCGTCCTTCCTGCTCTACACGGACCTGCGGATGATCGACACGCCCTGGGCGATCATCGTGCCGAGCTTCTTCAGCGCCTTCTCGGTATACCTGGCGAAGGTCTACGCCGAGGGCGCCATCCCGCACGAGCTGCTGGAAGCGGCCCGGATCGACGGGGCCGGCGAGTACCGCGTCTTCTTCGTCATCGGGGCGCGGCTGATGTCCACGGGCGCGGCGACGATCTTCCTGCTCGGCTTCGTGGGGTCGTGGAACTCCTTCTTCGGCCCTCTGGTCTACCTGCGCAGCCAGGACAAGTGGACGGTCATGCTGGGCCTCTACTCGTGGCTCAAGATCAAGGTGGACAACTCCACGGACCTGACCGGGCTGGTCGTGGTCGGCTCGATCGTCTCGCTGATTCCCATGGTGGCCTTGATGGTGTCCATGCAGCGCTACTGGCGCTCCGGCGTCACCTTGGGCAGCCTCAAATAGAGTGCCGTTGGAAAACGTTGTCTATACTTCGGGATCATGGCCAGGAGAGACGAGCACCGCCAGAACACGATCCGGGACGTCGCGGCGCGGGCCGGCGTGTCCGTCTCCACCGTGTCCAGGGTGATGGCCGGCGACTACCCGGTGGCGCAGGCCACCAAGCTGCGGGTGCAGCGGGCCATCAAGGAGCTCAACTACGTGGCCAACACCCACGCCCGCGCGCTGGTGGCGGGCAGCACCCAGACGGTGGCGTTCATCGTCAACGACGTGCGCGGACCCGCCTTCGCCGCCGCCGTGCACGGGGCCGAGCAGGAGGCGGCCCGCCGCGGGCGGCTGTGCCTGGTGTGCACGACCGAGGGCGCTCCCGAGCGGGAGCTGGCCGCCATCCACCTCATGCGCGAGCAGCGTGCGTCGGCGGTGATCCTCATCGGCGGGGCGGTCGACGAGCCTGCCTACCGCACGCGCATGGCCGAGATCGCGCACTCGCTGGACGCGGCGGGGTCGCGGCTGGTCCTGTGCGGCCGGCCGCCGATCGGCGCCGACATGCCGGTCACGGTCGTGGAGTACGACAACGAGGCCGGCGCCTACGCCGCGACAGCTCACCTGCTGTCCCGCGGGCATCGGCGGATCCTTTTCCTGGGCGGCGGGCCGCCGGGGTTCACCACGACCGCGGGCCGGCTGGCGGGTTACCGGCGGGCGCTGGAGGACAATGGCGTGCCCGTCGACCCCGAGCTGATCGAGACCAAAGTGCAGTTCAGCCGGGCGTCCGGCTATGAGCACACGCGGCGGTGGCTGAGCTCGGGGCCGCCGTTCACCGCGATCTTCGCCGAGACGGACATCGTCGCGGGCGGTGCGATGGCCGCGATCTTCGAGTCGGGTCTGAGCGTGCCCGAGGACATTTCGCTCGTGGGATACGACGACATATCGCTGGCGACGGACCTGCGGCCGCAGCTGACGACCGTGCGCGTGCCGTACGAGGAGCTGGGCCGCAGCGCCGTGCGGCTGGCATTGGAGCTGAAAGAGGAGCGGGCGCGCAGCGGCTCGGAGCAGCACGCCGTGTTCGGCACCCACGTCGTGGTGCGCCAGTCCGTCGCGCCACCCGCTCGCCAAGGTGTCAGGCCCAGGCGGTGACGGCCGTGAAGGAGCTGTCGTCGCGGAATCCGCTCGTGCCGTCGCAGGCGTCCACCCAGAGCTCGTAGTCGCGGTGCCGCAGGAAGCGGCCGGGATAGTTGCTCGATTCGAGCCGCACCGAGCCGCTCGCGGTGCCGGGGACGGCGTAGAAGGTGGCGTCGCTCTTGAAGGTGGCCGTCCCGTCGTCGGCGGCCAGGCACACGCGGAAGTCGTAGTGGCGCAGGTACTGCCCGTTGGGCGCGCAGGGAGCAGCCGTTCGGTGCGGCGAGGCCCCCCACGATCGTGGGCCCTGGCGTGCGTGAGCGTGCCGAAGCCGGCCTGGTCAACGCCATCGACGGTCACGCCGACACAGCAGTGTCGCCGGTGCCCTCGAGTCGAGGGCTCGTTACGAGGCTGACACAGACGGGCTTGACCCTGACACCGTGTCAGGCGGCACGGTGCAGGGCATGTCTGTCACCTATGTCGGCTCCGGACCGTACTGCTACGCCAATTCCCTCGCCATGGTCCTGGGCGGCGAGGCGCCGGCTCCGGCTGTGATCGAGGTCCTGACGGGCTCGCCGTACGGGATGCAGCTGATCGGCGGGCGTCTGCCGTTGTTCGACGCCTTCGGCTGGGACCCCGAGATCGGGCTCGACACCGCGATCGGCCTGCTCGGCTGGGAGTGTGAGCGCGCGGACGGCGGTATGGCGGCAGCAGCGCTCGATCGGCTGCGCCGGGCCTGCCAGGACGGCCCGGTGCTGGCCGGGCCGCTTGAACTCGGCTTGCTGTCGTACCAACCTGGGTCGGGCAAGGCGGTCGGCGCCGACCACTACGTGGTGGTGCTGGAAGTGGGCGACGACACCGTGCTCGTGCACGACCCGCAGGGCTACCCGTACGCCACGCTGCCGGTGGACGCCTTCGCCGAGGCGTGGCGCGGGGAGTTGATCCCCTACCTGAAGCGGCCGTTCCGGATGCGGCACGCGTTCACCCGGCGCAAGCAGGTCGGCCGGGAGGAGGCGGTGCGGCGCTCCCTGCCTGCCGGGCTGGCCTGGCTGGCAGGACGGACGGATGTGGAGGTCCCTCCTGGCACGCTCGGGCAGGCCGAGGCCGCCGAGCGCACGGCCGAACTGGTGGAGGAAGGGCTGGATCCCGAGATCAGGACGCTGTGGCAGGCGTTCGCGGTGCGGGTAGGCGCCCGCCGCCTCAACGACCTGGCGGCCTGCCTGTCGCTCCTGGGCCTCGACGCGGGCGCGACCGTCGCCGCGGAGCAGGCCCGTATCGTCGGTGGCCTGCAAGGCCCGCTCGTGTCGGGCGACGACGTGGTGCTCGCGGCCGGCCTGCGCCGATTGGCTCCGACGTACGAACGGCTGCGTGCCGCCCTGATCTCCGGCGAGGGGGCGTCCTGGCTAGCCGAGAAAGACCACCTGGAAGCTGGTGTTCGACAGCGCCGCGAAGCCGCAGGGCTGGGTGCCGAACACGTACTGGCAGGGCCCGGGACCCCAGGAAGTGATGTCTCCGTCGGGGGTCAATCGCACGGTTGATCCGACGGGCACCATGTACTGGCAGTTCGAGACGGAGCAGGTGCCGGTCGGTGATCCGTTGACGAGGACGCTGACAGAGCCGTAGGCGCCGCGCAGTTGCAGGTTCACGGCGACGTCCGCGAAGGCGCGGGCCGCGTGGGCGGGGAGAACGGCCGCGACGATCAGCGCGGATGCGATGAACGATGCCGCTCGCCGCCGTATCCGCCGCATTCGCCGCATGTCGATCCGGCCGTGAGCGGAAGTCGATGCTGTCATTGGCGTGGACCCTCCGTGAATGTTCGACTGACTTGTCCGTGATCAGGGGTGAGGGTGGTCGGCTCCGGATACCGGCCACCGATACGCCGACCGTGAGGCGTCATGCCCCCGCTCCGCAACGGCCGCCGAAGCATCCGTACAAGCCCGTACAGAGCGGCTGTCACCAGTTGTGATCAGCCGGCGACATACAGGTGGCGCCCGCCGATGGCCGCGTAGCCGCACGACTGCAGAGGAGGCCGGGTGTCCGAGACCACCGGCGCCGATCCGGGCTGTCCTGATCCGAGCCGTCCTGATCCGCGCGAACTCCTGGCGAGTGGCGATCACCAGGACGACCCCGAGAAGAGGGAGCAGGGATATCTCATGCCGTGCCCGCTGGTCAGTCGGGACTCGGTGGGGCCGCCACCGCGGTGAGACACGGCGGCGACCCAGTTCACAACCGCGGTCGGGACACCGCCTTGACAAGCTTTTTTGTCGGTGCCATCGTTTCACCATGCACGAAGTCGCGGTGATCGAAGATGCGGCGGCGGCCGAGGCGTCGCTCGACCCCATGCGGTCGAAGCTGCTGGCCGCCCTGGTCGAGCCGGGCTCGGCCACGTCGCTGGCGGCCAAGGTCGGGCTGGCCAGGCAGAAGGTCAACTACCATCTGCGCACGTTGGAGCGGCACGGCCTGGTCGAGCTGGTCGAGGAGCGCAGGAAGGGCAACGTCACCGAGCGCGTGATGCAGGCCAGCGCCGCGTCCTTCGTCATCTCACCGGCCGCGCTGGCCGCCGTCCAGCCCGACCCGGGCAGGTCGCCGGACCGGCTGTCGGCGCGCTGGCTGCTGGCGCTGGCCGCGCAGCTCGTACGCGATGTCGGCACGCTGATAACGGGGGCCGCCAAGGCGCAGCAGCGGGTGGCGACGTTCGCCATCGACGGCGAGGTGCGCTTCGCGTCAGCGGCCGACCGGGCGGCCTTCGCGGAGGAGCTTGCGCAGTGTGTGACGGAGCTGGTCAGCAAATATCACGACGAATCCGCCGAGGGCGGGCGCGATCACCGGCTGATCGTCGCCGTGCATCCCGCCGTGAAGAAGGAGCGCTGAGCGTTGGGCCACTCGTTCGAACTGCCCCATGAGGCCCTGGTCGAGGCGGCACCCGAGGAGGTGTGGGAGGCGATCTCGACGGGTCCGGGCATCGACTCGTGGCTGGTGGGGCGGAGCGTCGTGGCGGACGGCGTCGTACGCACCGCGTTCGGCGGCGGCGAGATGCCCCCGTCCACGGTGACCGCCGCCGAGCCGCTCCAGCGCTTCGCCCACAGCAGCGACAAGGCGGACGACGGGCGGTTCGTCGCCTACGAGTTCCTCGTCGAGGGCCGGGGGCAGGGCAGCACGCTCGTGCGCATGGTGACCAGCGGATTTTTGCCGGGGGACGACTGGCAGGACGAGTTCGAGGCCATGTCGCGCGGGATGGAGATGTTCTTCGCAACCCTGGTCGAATACCTCTCTCACTTCGCGGGACGGACCGCGCGGCCGGTCACGGCGTTCGGGCCGATGGTCCACGACTGGCCGCGCGCCTGGGAGACCCTGTACGCCGCCCTGGGCGGGCCGCCGTCCCCCGGCGACCGGGTGCGTGTCGGCCCGGCCGAGGGAGTCGTGTACTTCCGCAACTCCCAGACGCTCGGGATCCGCGCCGGCAATGCCCTCTACCGCTTCCTCCAGGGGTTCAACGGACCCATGATCGCCGCGCACGTGCTGTTCGACGGGGCGGACGAGGGGCCGCTGTGGCAGGCCTGGCTGGAGAAGCTGTACGCGGACGGCGGCGCCTGACGTCCGGGCCGAGTCGGCCACAGACGCGTCGCGCGGATCGTGTCGACCGTGACGACGGCCCGTGGGTTCAGCTGCCTGGCGTTGTCGCCGGCCGGCCGACCCGCGAACACGTCGTCTTCCCGCCACGGGTGCCGCCTTGTGTCGCCGTCAGCCACAGCCCGTCGGGAGACCAGTGGACGAACGCATCAGTCAGCGGTATCTCCATGAGTATGTCGCCGTCCGCAAGCCGGAGCACGGTCAGCGCTTCCTTGCCGCCGACGGCGAGGTAGCGCCCGGTCCGATCCACGGCGAGGGAACGCACCGGTTCGGGGCCGCAGGACGCGTACGACCGGTATCCCTTCTTGATCGTCTCGGCGATGACACCGGCCGTCGGATCCACTGCCAGGATGTCGCCGGCCGTCGCGATGTAGAGCCGAGAGCCGTCCAGGGCGAATGCCGCAGCCGTCAGAACCCCGTTCACCGCCGGTGACTGCTGTGTTCGGTCATCGTCGCCGATGATGACCGTGCCGTCCGCCGACCGGCTCAGCCGGTACCGGCCGTCGGCGGAGCGGGCCAGCCACCGCTGCGACGGCGCCGCCACCACCGCTCCCGCGTCCATGTCGTACGCCCACGACGGTGAAGCCGGCGCCTGCGGCTGCAGCACGACCACCGGCCGCCCCGGCAACCAGTCCACCGCCGATGCGGACACGCCGGAGGATGTGCGCAGCCGTTCGGTCCACCCGGGAACGTCATAGACGACCAGCTCGCCCGCCCCGCTGGCAACGGCCAGCCATCGGCCGTCAGGCGAGACAGCCGATCCGGCGGCGGTCTGCGCACCGGCTCGGTCATCGTCGTCGTAGTCCACCGCGAACACGTCGATGGTGGCGGCAGGCGGGCGAGGGTCCGGCATGAACGGCGCGTCCTCGGGACGCAGCCGGTCGGCCTGGGTCGGGTACGACGTGGTGGTCCAGCTCTGGCCCAGGCGCAGGTGTGCCAGCCAGCGGGGATCGGTCACCCACACGTCATAGTCGGTCTGGACCAGCAGCTCTTCGTCGGTGAACCAGTCCAGGTCGTAGTGTCTGGTCGGCAGGTTGGCGATGTCCGTCTTGGTGAACGGCACGTTCTTCGACGTCACCGCTTCGAACCGCTCGATGAACAGCCAGGTGTTGCCGTCGACCCAGTCCTCGTCGAGGATCTCATCCAGGCTGACCTGCTCGCCCAGCGGTCCGCCGTCGTCGAACCGGGTGTCGGCCTCGTCCCACAGCACACGCAGGAAGAAACTCGCATCGCCATCCAGCAGCGCCTGGTCGTACTCATCGGCGTCGTAATACGTCACGAAGACGCGCAACCGAATCCGGCGCCGCTCCGGCTCCAGCGCCATCACACGGATCCCGTACAGGTCTGTACTCATCACACTCCCCGTCGCGACTGATCAGCGGTCAGCCTTGGTCAAGTACGGTTCGCACATGAAGTCGAGGGATTCTTCCGGGCTGCCGGTGAACCAGAGCTGGTCTTCGTAGCTCTCCTTGCGCCACTTGTAGATGGCCAAGTCCCAGCGGTCGGGCGAACCGCCATAGCGCAGGCGCATCGAGGGCAGGACATCGCCGTTGGTCAACTTCACGCTGATGTAGCCGTACGACGCGCGAAAGCGCACGTGAACCGCGGCCAGTTGAGGCCAGCTCTGCCTGGCGTGCGCGCGGAGCCGCTGGCGCAGAGAAGTCTTGACGGCGTCGGGGATGACGGACATGGCCGACATCTTGCCACTCCCCTTTTCTCGCGTACGTGATCTGCCCCGGGTAGGGCCGGGGCTGAGCGAGGCGCGTTGCGGGCGGGTGGGGAGTGGGCAGGGGGACGGTGTGAGAGTCGTCGCGCTGTCGGACACGCATGCGCCCAGGCGGTGGCGTTCGTGCCCGCCCCAGGTCGCCGAGCACCTGCGGGACGCGGACGTCATCCTGCACGCGGGTGACGTCTGCGTCGCGTCCGTGCTCGACGAGCTGGCCGCGTACGCGCCGGTTCACGTCGTGAAGGGGAACAACGACGGGCCGGACGTGGTCGCGCCCGAGACCCTGGAGCTGACCCTCGAGGGGCTGCGGATCGGCATGATCCACGACAGCGGCCCGGCCAAGGGCCGCCTGGCCCGCATGCGCCGCCGCTTCCCGCAGGCCGACCTGGTCGTCTTCGGCCACTCCCACATCCCGCTCGACGAGGAGGGCGAGGACGGCCTGCGCGTCTTCAATCCCGGCTCCCCCACCGACCGCCGCCGTCAGCCGCACGGCACGCTGGGCCTGCTCACCATCGAGAACGGCGTCCTGACCCGCGCCGAGATCGTGCCCGTCACTTGACGAGGTCGTCGCGGGCCTGGTCGAGGTCGGCCTTGAGCTCCTCCATGACCTGCGCGTACCCGAGGTAGCTGTAGCGCTCCGCCGCGTGCCACGGGTAGAGCTGGCCGGCCCTGACCGCGGGCAGCTTGGCCCAGGTCGGCTTCTTCGCCATCTCCTCGGTCTTCATCGACTGCGAGCGCGCGTCCACGAGGATCACGTCCGCCTGGTACTTGTCGGCGTTCTCCCAGCTCAGCACCTCCCAGAAGCCGCCCTCGCTCTCGGTGGGCCGCGCCGGGTGGACGATGTTCAGCCCGAGCTCTCCCCAGTACGTGATGTCGGGGTGGTCCGGCAGGTAGGCGACGTACAGGTTGTCGGGCGTCGCGGTGACGACCATGACCTTGAGGCCGGGCCTGGCGGCGGCGAGGCTCTTGAGCGCGGCGGAGGCCGCGTCGAATCGGCTGTTGGCCGCGACCACGGGCGCCGCCTTCGGGTCCGCGCCGAGCGCGGCGGCCAGCTGCCCGTACTTCTCGATGATCTCGACCAGGGGCCTGCCGCTGAGCTGCACCCCGACCGACGGGGCGACCTGGTCGACCGCCTGGACGGACTCCTGGGGGACGTACCAGAGCGTGTTCTTCTGGTACATGCCCGCCACCAGCAGGTCGGGCCGGAGCGAGGCGTACTTCTCGACGTTGAACTCTCCCCACACGTTCCCGATCGACTCGACCTTGGAGATGTCCACCTCGCCTACCTCCGGGTCCCGGCCGCCGTCCTTCAACCGGTGCGGGCCGAACACCGCGACCGGCCGCACCCCGAAGTCCCACAGGGCGGCCGCCGCTCCCGACTGGGCGACCACGCGCTGCGGCCTGCGGGGGAGTGAGATGTTCTTGCCGCGGTCGTCGGTCCAGGTCCAGGTGGGCTGACCCGCGGACGGGGAGGCAGTCGTGGCCGTCCCGCCGCAGGCACTGACGCCGGCCAGGGCGGCGATGCCGAGGGCGATCAGGGTACGTCGCGGGACAGCGGCCATGGAGTCTCCTCGCTGGGCGGGCTTCTCCACGGAATATTAGATTAGCCTTACCTAACTAGGAAGATCGTCAGGTGAGCGGCGATGAACACGGCCATCGGCAGCAGGCCCGCGGCCGCCGCCCGAGCCATCCGCCCAGGCAGCGACGTGGACCGGTTGTTCATGACCATGCTCGCGATCGTACGACAGGCGGATGAGGCCCTCGGTGGCGTACGACCGGTGGTGTAACGGAGGAGGCGACGGCGGGCGGATTCCGTCGGACCCCGCTGCCAGGATCCTGAGGACTTAAGGGCGGCGGTAAGGCGACGGGAACGGAGCCGTAAGCGCCCTCCAGCACTGTGGTCACAGATCACCGGAGAGAAGGGCACGAGAAGATGAGCCAGGCGTACATCATCCAGGACGAGATCGCGCTTCCCGGGTTCGCCGGGGCTGTGCACCTGCCGGGCGAGGCCGGATACGACGAGCTGCGCCGCTCGCTCAACCCGCGGGTGGACTCCCGTCCGGCCGTGGTGGCCGAGGCGCACGACGTGCGGGATCTGCGGGCCGCCCTGCTGGCGGCGCGGCAGCACGGGGTGCCGTTGGCGGTGCAGGCGACGGGGCACGGCACGCACGCCGCGTGCGACGGCGGCGTCCTCGTCAGGACCTCCCGCATGGCATCGGTGCTGGTGGACCCGGATCGGCGGGTCGCCCGTGTGGGGCCGGGCGCGCTGTGGGGTGATGTGATCGCCGCCGCCGCGCCGTTCGGGCTGGCGCCGCTGTCCGGGTCGTCGCCGTCGGTCGGCGTCACCGGTTACACGCTCGGAGGCGGGCTCGGGTGGCTGGCGCGCAAGTACGGGTTCGCGGCCGACAGCGTGGTGCGGGCCGAGGTGCTGCTGGCGGACGGCCGGCACGTCGTGGCGAGCGCCGACAGCCACCCGGAGCTGTTCTGGGCGGTGCGCGGGGGCGGCGGCGGGTTCGGCGTCGTCACCTCGCTGGAGTTCCGCCTCTACCCGGTGGAGAAGGTCTACTCCGGGTTCGCGTACTTCCCCATCGAGACGGCCGCTGAGACGCTGAGCGCGTACCGGAGCTGGATCGAGCAGGCCCCTGACGAGATCAGCACGGCGGTCGTGCTCAAGCGGATGCCCGACGACGCGCCCGAGCCGGTCCGGGGCAGGCACGTGGTCATGGTCAAGGTGGTGCACGCGGGCGACGCGGCGGAGGCCAGGCGGTTGCTGGCGCCGCTGTGGCAGGCGGCGGGGCCGGCGCTGCTGGACGAGACGCGGCCCAGCACGTACGCGGCCACGTCCATGGGCGGGACGCCCAACCGGCACATGGACATGTTCGAGACCGTGCCGGACGAGGTGATCGGCACCCTGGTGCGGGCGGCCGAGGTGGCGCAGACCGTGGAGATCCGCCACTGGGGCGGCGCGATGAGCCGCCCTGGTCCGGAAGCCGGGCCCGTCAGCCACCGCGCCACCCGGCTGTCGGTCATCGTGGACACGCCGGTGCCGGGGCTGCCCGAGGCGCTGCGCCCGTACGCGAACGGGGGCACGTTCCTGAACTTCCTGGCCGACCCGTCCAGGACGGCGGCCGCGTTCACGGCGCCCGACTACCGGCGGCTGCGTGACGTCAAGCGGGCCTACGACCCGGACGGCTTCTTCCGCATCGGCCACGTCGCCCGCTGACCGGCCGCCTTGGCGTCGGCCTCCTTCTGTCCTTCACCTGGTCCGGGTCGGGCCCGTGCGCGACGGCTCGGCGATCTCGTCACGCGGTGCCTCCGGGGGATGGCGCGGCGGTGAGGACGGCCCCGGCTCAGCGCCCTGGCCGACGAGGTCAACGCCGCCCCCCTGGCGGGTCGCGCGTGAGGCCGTCCATGACGAGCTCGAAGAGGTGGTCGCGCCGTGAACCGAGGGACGGGGCCTGGTCGGTGATCCAGCTCAGGGCGTTGGCCAGCGCGAACAGGTCCGTCCCGTCGATGTCCTCGCGGATGCGCCCCTCCGCCTGCGCGCGCTCCAGGAGGCGCCCCGCCGCCGAGCGCATCGCCATGCAGGACGCGTGCAGCGGCGACTGCTCGTCGCTGATCGTGGCCATCATCGAACCGGCCAGCCCCCGGTAGGCGCCCGCGCCCCCGATGAGGTCGCGCAGGAACTCCACCAGCGCCTCGTACGGCGAGCCGCTCTCCCCCAGCGCCTCCGCCCGTCCGGCCAGCCGGTCGAACCCCTGCCGCAGCAGCGCCTCCAGCAGCGCCTCCCGCGTCGGGAAGTGCCGATAGAGCGTCCCGAGCCCGACCTCGGCGCGGCGGGCGATGTCCCGCAGCGAGGCCTCGGTCCCCTGCTCCTGGACGACGCCCCTGGCCACGGCGAGGATGCGTTCCCGGTTGCGCCGGGCGTCGGCCCGCTGCTCCTTCGGCGATTCTCCCGTCATGCACGGTCCTTTCCGTTGACAAGCGGAGCACTGCTCCGGTTATGATCCGGAACAGTGCTCCGAATCATATCGGGGCTGATTCCGTTGGGGGAAACCATGCCCGCTGTCATGCATGCCGTCCGCATTCACACGCCCGGCGGTCCGGACGTCCTCACGTACGAGGAGGTGCCCCGTCCCGAGCCGGGACCCGGCGAGGTCCTGATCCGGGTCCACGCCGCCGGGATGAACCCGCTCGACTGGTACGCCCACAAGGGCTTCGCCGGCATCCCCGAGGATCTGCGTCCGTCGCTGCCCCTGCCGTACACGCCGGGGACCGACGTGTCGGGCGTCGTGGCCGCGCTGGGGCCGGGCGTCACCGAGTGGCAGGTGGGGGACGAGGTCTTCGGCCTGCTCCGCTTCCCGAGCATGGAGGCGAGGGCGTACGCCGAGTACACGACCGCTCCGGTCGGCGATCTCGCCAGGAAGCCCACGTCCGTCGATCATGTGCACGCGGCGGGCGTGCCGATGGCGGGGCTCACCGCGTACCAGTTCCTCTTCGACTACATCGGGCTCGAGCCGGGCAGCCGGGTTCTCGTGAACGGCGCGGCCGGCGGCATCGGCCACTTCGCCGTGCAGCTGGCCAAGGGCGTCGGCTGTCACGTCATCGGCGTCGCCTCCGGGCGCCATGAGGCGTTCCTCAAGGAGCTGGGAGTGGACGAGTTCATCGACTACACGCAGGTGGCTGCCGCGGAGGTGGTGCGGGACGTGGACTACCTGCTCGACACGGTCGGCAGGCAGCAGGCGTACCGGTTGCTGCCCGCGATCAGGGACGGCGGCGTGTACAGCCCCTGCTTCCTGGTGAACTTCGGGGACGAGGAGCTGGCGAGGCGGGGCATCGTCAAGCGTGGGGGCCAGGTGCGCTCGGACGGGGCCCACATGGCGGAGCTGGCCAGGCTGATGGAGGAAGGCCGCCTCCGGGTGGGGATCGACTCCGTCTTCCCGCTGCGAGAGGCCGCCGAGGCCCACGCACGGGCCGAGCGCGGACACATCCAGGGCAAGATCGTCCTCCAGGTGGCGCCCTAGCGTGCGGCGGCGTCCCGGCGCGCGTCAGGCGCACCGGCCGCCGGGACGCCGAGGGCAGCCGGGACGCCGAGGGCAGCCGGGGCGCGGGGGCGTCAGGGCGCGGGGGTGCCACGCCGCGGGGGTGTCACGCCGCAGGGGTGTCAGGCCGCGGGGCGGAGTCGGGCGCCGGCGGTCTGGCCCAGAAGGGTTCTGGCCAGGGCGTCCGTCTGGCGGAAGAGCGGGGCGTCGGCGCCGGGCCGCGCGAAGCCCGCGGCGCCGGGGCCGCCCACCGTCCACGGGCCGAGAGCGAAGCGGCGGGGATGAGCGGCGCCGGCCCGGTTCACCAGGCGACGGCACGGGAGGCGTACGTCGAGCAGGCCCCCTGACTCGCGGCACTCGCCCCGGACGTAGAGCCCGGCGACCAGCGGATCGGTGCTGCGGACCACGGCCGGATCCGGCAGCCGGGCCTCCACCAGGGCCCGCGCCTCGACCGCACCCGGCACGGTCGCGCTGACCGCCCGCCACACCCCTGCCCGATCGTCGCGCGCGACCCGCGTCCCCGCCCCCAGGAACGTGACCACGCCCGCCCGCGCCAGCGCCCGCAACTCCTCCAGCCGGGGTGCGGGCGGGCCGCTGGCGAAGTAGTTGTACAGCCCCTGGAACCAGGGGTCCTCGGGCAGCACGCCGCGCAGGGCGGCCAGTCCGTGGATCATCGCCAGGTCCGCGCTGTGCGCCGGGTCGGCCCGCCGTTCCAGGTCGGCCGCCAGATAACCGGACATCCACCGCCCCAGCCCCGCCAGGTCGCCGAACCTCATCCCGTGCAGGGGCCGCTCCAGCCGCTCCAGGTGCAGCCGGTCGGCGAACCTGGGGACGGACCTGGTGACCAGCGCGCGCATCTCCTTGCCGCCCCACTCGGCCCGCTCGAAGGCGGGCTCGAACTCGTCCCACGCGATCCGGGTGCGCGAGCGGTGCGCGGTGAACAGCTCGAAGTAGTACGCGTACGCGAGCTCCTTGGCCACCGCCCGCCGCAGATCCCCCGAAGGCACGCCCGGGGTGACGAACCTGGGCAGGCCGGGTGGCGGAGCCGCCAGCCGGTAGCCGGTCTTGGCGTGGTACGGCACTCCCCTGCGCGACCCCACGTACAGCCGCGGCTCCGCCCCGCTCGCCACGTAGTGGAGCTCCCCGCCCTGCCGGGTGAACCGGCCGCCGCGGCCCGACGTGAGCAGCACCATCAGGTCGATGAACGCCAGCCCGGCGCCGCGCGCGAGTACCGGCTCCCCCGCCGGGATCACGCCCGGGTCGAGGTCGGCGGCGTACCCGGTGGGGAGGTACGCCAGGCCGTGCCGGTCGGCGAACGCCGCCTCCGCGGCCTCCTGCGGCGAGGGCAGCACGCCCTGGTGACCCTGTGCGAGCACCACCGCGTCCACCTCCAGCGCCCGCCCGCCGGACAGCTCCACCCGCTGGCCCCCGCGCAGGTCGGCCAGGCCGACCGCCGTGTCGCGGTGCAGGTGCACCCGTACGGTGCGGGGCGCGGCGCGCACGGCGCGTTCGAAGGCGAAGGACAGGTAGCGGCTCAGGACCGGGCGGGGCGCGAAGAACCCGGGCTCGCAGCCGAGCCACTCGGCCAGCGACGGCCCCGTCCGGACCGGCCCCTCGCAGCGCACCGACGGGTCGGTGAAGACCGTGATGTCACCGGCCATGGAGTTGGCCCACAGCAGCTCGGGCTGGTCCGTCCGCCAGACCCGCCCGGCGCCGTGCGGGTACGGGTCCACCACGTGCACGTCCAGCACCTGGTCTCCGAGCAGCTCGGAGGCGTTGGCGCAGATCCGCTCCACGAGCGATGTCCCCGTGGGGCCCGCCCCGATGACCGCGACAGCACCCATCCCGACCACCTCCCCCAACCGCCCTGCCATCCCACGGCACCACACCCCAAATACCCATATAAACAGTAGGGATTATGGGAAAGATCGTCAACTCGAAGGCACAGTCGATTTTGGCGGTGGTGCTGCCTAGAGTCCCCGGCATGGCCGTCGTGAGCGGGCTCGTCATCCATCCCCATGACGCCACCGCGCTGCCCGAGGAGCGCATGGCGGAGCAGAACCTGCGTCCCACGAGCGCCATCGTCGAGGCGCTGACCCGGCTCGACCCGGCGCCCCTCACCACGCCACGCCCCACGCATCTGCGGGTCGTGGGCACCTGCCGCCACTTCGCCACGCTGAGCTGCGCCCTGCTCCGCCTGCGCGGCATCCCGGCCAGGGCTCGGTGCGGATTCGCCACGTACTTCGACCCGGGCAAGCACCTCGACCACTGGATCACCGAATACCGGCACGCCGGTGAGCGGCGATGGGTGCGCGTCGACAGCGAGATCCTCGACGGGGACCTGGTGGCCCGTCCAGAGGACCTGGCCCAGGGAGAGTTCCTGACCGGCGGCGAGGCATGGACGCTCTACCGCAAGGGCGCGGTGGATCCGGACACGTTCGGGGTCGGGGGGACGACGCACGCGTGGGGCGTCGCCGAGATCCGGGGCAACGCGATCCGCGACCTGGCCGCGCTGCGCAAGATGGAGACGCTGCCCTGGGACGAGTGGGGCCGGATGACCGCCTCCTACCAGGGCAAGACCGGCCCCGACTACGACCTGCTGATCGACGACGTCGCGGCCGCCTGCGCGGCGGACGACCCGGACACCGTCGACCGGCTCTACGACACCGCGGAGTTAAGGGTCCCTGACGAGTTCCGCTGAACAGCACCATGGCCGCGCGGCGGCGCGCGATTCGGGACCCGCCTTAGCGCCGCCACCAGGGCATTTGCATCCAGACGCAAACATCTGGCCCCCTCACCGGACGGTCGCCGAAAATAGTGCCGTTTCGAGATCACCGGCACTCGCGGGGACGTGCCGTGCATGGGCGGGGGCGGCAAGGCGTCTTCGCATGCGCGGCGGAAACCGGCGAGTACTCCGTGGATACGCGTTCACGCAGATGCTCTGGAGGCTTGATGCGCCGTTCCCCCCGCGGGCCAGCCCTCGCCGCGGTCTTATCGTTGCTGTCCGGTCTGCTCGTGGCCGGCGGTGTCCTCACAGGCGGGGCCCCCGCAGCTGCCGCGGTCACGGGCGATCCACCGGCGCAGACGGAGCGGGAGGCGCTGGACCAGGCCCACCGCGGTAAACAGCGGGTGGAGGTGCTCTCCCTGCGCTCGGAGAACCGCCAGGTGTTCGCCAACCCCGACGGCTCGTTCACCTCGGAGACCTCGGCGCTGCCCGAGCGGGTGCGCAGGAACGGCGGCTGGGCCGACGTCGACGCCACCCTGGCCTTCGCGCCGGACGGAAGTGTGAAGACCGTGGCCACCCCGCTGGAGCTGACGTTCTCGGGCGGCGGGACGACCCCGCTGGCCCGCCTGGCGGAGGGCGGTCGCTCGGTCGAGATGAGCTGGCCGGGAGACCTGCCGAAGCCGGCGCTCGAGGGGAGCACCGCGACGTACGGCGAGGTGCTCCCGGGTGTGGACCTGAAGGTGACCGCGTCGGTGCTCGGCTTCTCCGAGGTGCTGGTGGTCAAGAACAAGGAGGCGGCGGCCGACCCCGCGCTGGCCAAGCTCGTCTTCGGCATGCGGGCGAACGGTCTGGCGGTGCGCAGGACGGCGACCGGCGGCCTGAGCGCGGTCAACGACAAGGGAACCGAGGTGTTCCACTCGCCGGCGCCGCGCATGTGGGACTCCTCCGGAGCCACCACCCGTTCGTCCCTGGCCGCAGGGCCGGAACGGCAGGCGCGGCAGGCCGTCATGGGTGTCGAGGTGGCCCAGGATTAGATCGCCCTCACGCCGGACCGTAACCTGCTGAGCGCTCCCGACACCACGTATCCGGTCTATATCGACCCTCAGTGGTCAGGATCGAAGCTGCACTGGACGTACGTCGACAAGTCCTATCCGTCCGAGTCGTACTGGGACTCCACCCACACCCCTGAGATCGGGTACTACGGCGGCGGGGTGAAGCGGTCGTTCTTCCGCATGGACTCCGACAACGTCAACGGCAAGCACATCCTGAAGGCCACGTTCCGGATAACCCAGAACAAGTCGTGGGGCTGCACCGACGACCCGCAGGCGGCGCAGCTCTGGCTGACCGGCGGGATCTCCAAGTCCACGACCTGGAGCCACCAGCCGTCCTGGGCCGATCACCTGGACAGCGTCGCCTCCGACGCCGGCTACAGCTCCTCCTGCCCCGACAAGGGCATCGAGTTCAACGTCACCGGCGCGATCGTCAAGGCCGCCAAGAGCGGCTGGTCGAACACGACCTTCGGGCTGCGGGACTACAACGACGATTCCGGAAGCGTGTGGGGCTGGAAGGGCTTCAGCAACTCGCCGAAGCTCGTGGTCGACTACAACACCCCGCCCGCCGCGCCGTCCGGAGTCGGCACCTACCCGGGCACGCCGTGCGTCACGGGCGCCGGCCGTCCGTCCGTGAACGCCGGGGACGCCGAGAATCCGATCAGGCTCAAGGCGAAGATCTACGACCCGGACAAGGCGAACGACGGCGTACGCGCCGAGTTCGTGATGAACCACTACAACGCCGCCACCAGCGCGTGGGAGAACGTCACCTCCGCACTGCCCGGCGGCGGCAAGACGGCCTACAAGTACACGACCACGGCGACCGACCACGAGATCAAGCTCTCCGGCCTGGTCACCGGCCAGACCTACTCCTACAGGGTGCGGGCCTTCGACGGCACCGACGCCAGCGCGTGGAGCGCGTGGTGCGAGTTCACGGTCGACACCGTCGACCCGGCGAAGCTCCCGAAGGTCACCTCGCCCGACTATCCGGCAGGCACGCCGGACGAATGGAAGGGCGGTGTCGGCTCGGCCGGCGCGTTCACCTTCGCCCCCGGTGACGGCGAGAGCGATGTGACGAGGTTCAGGTACGCGCTCGACAGCCCTGAGCTCGCCACGCCCGCGACCCAGGTGAGCGTCCCCGCGGGGCAGACCTCGGTGACCGTGCAGGTCGCGCCGCATCACGACTGGCTGAACACGCTGTACGTCTATCCCGTGGACAACGCGGGCAACGTCGGCAAGACCCCTGCCGTCTACACCTTCTACGTCAAGGCCGGTACGGACGCGATCGGCCAGTGGCACCTGGACGAGACGTCCGGCACCACCTCCGCCGACACGGCCGCGAACCCGCACCCGGTGACGCTCGCCGGCACCACCGCCTGGAGCGGCGGCCGGGTGAACGGCGCGCTGCACCTCGACGGCTCCACCGGCTACGGCGCCACCAGCGAACCCGTGGTGCACACCGACAGGGGCATGTCGGTCTCCGCGTGGGTGCGCCTCACGGACAACTCGAAGAACTCCACGGTGGTGAGCCAGATCGGGAACAGGGGTGCCGGCTTCCAGCTGTACTACTCCTGGGGCTACAAGCGCTGGATCTTCAACAAGTACGACGCCGACAAGGACAACCCCGCGATCGCCCGGGCCTTCAGCGACGCCGAGCCGCAGGTCGGCGTCTGGACCCATCTGGTCGGCGTGTACGACGCCCCGGCCAGGCAGCTCCGCCTCTACGTGAACGGCATCCGCCAGTCCACCCCCGCCGCCTACACCTACACGCCCTGGGACGCCACCGGCCCGCTGCAGATCGGGCGCGTCAAGGCGAACGGGACGTTCCAGGAGAACTTCGCCGGTGACATCGACGAGGTGAGGGTCTGGGACCGGATCCTGTCCGACGACTCCCGTACCGTGAACGACCCGGCGCTCGGTAACGAGATCGCCGCCATGGCGAAGCAGCCCCCGGCTCAGTTCGGCCGCTGGACGTTCGACGAGGGAACGGGCACCGCGGCGGCGGACTCCTCCGGTTACGGCAGGACCGCGACCCTCAAGGGGAACGCCGGCTGGTCGGACGACGGCGTCGACGGCTCGAACGTCCTGACCCTCAACGGCACCACCGCCTACGCCTCCACCGCCTCGGCGCCGGTGCGGACCGACCACAGCTACACGGTGTCGGCCTGGGTGCGCCTGACGGGCGACGACAGCTGCGCCGTGCCGGGCCAGAACATGACCATGGTCAGCCAGGACGGCGACAAGTTCAGCGGCTTCTACCTCGGCTACCGCTGGTTCCTCGACAACGGGCAGAAGGTCTACCACTGGTCGTTCGCCACGCCGAGCGAGGACGCCGGCACCGAGGTGATGACGCAGACCAAGTCGGTCGACGTGGTCGACTGCATGTCGCTGAACAGCTGGACGCACCTGGCCGGCGTGTACGACGAGGTCGCCAAGGAGCTCCGGCTGTACGTCAACGGCCAGCTCTCCGACACGCGGCCCTTCGCGACGGCCTGGCACGCCGGCGGCCCGCTCGAGATCGGCCGCGCGAAGTACAAGGGCGACGTCGTCGACTACTTCACCGGCGACGTGGACGACGTCCGGACCTACGCCGGGACCCTCACCGACCGTCAGATCCTCGACCTCGCCATGGGCGGCCAGCCGCTGAACGGCTGACCACGGCCCGCCCTCACCCCCCTTCACCGACGTTCATCCCGGAGGTAAGTCGTGCTCGCTTCATGGCGAGGCTGGGTTCGGGTCGCCGGACTGCTGGCGGTCGTGGTGCCCGCCACGCTGGCCGTCCGGCTGCCGGAGGCGCAGGCCGCCGGCGACCCGGCGTGGCACAAGGCTCAGGCGCAGCATCCTGTGCCCGGCCACAAGAGCAAGGCCCGTCCCGCCCCGCCTGATCCGGGGGCGAAGTTCGACCTCAAGGGCGCCCCCGCCGTGACCTGGCCGCAGCCGGGTACGGCGGTGGCGCGTACGGCCGAGACCGGCGACAGGTCCGTCGCGGGGCGAGCGCCGAAGGCACAGGCGGGAGACCTGCCCGTCTGGGTCGGCCCGCCGTCGTCCGCCTCGGACCAGGCGACCCCCTCCGGGAACGCGACGGTGAAACCGACCGGGAAGCCGTCCTCCGCGGCGGTGGTACCGGACGTCCAGGTCCGGGTGCTTGACGCCCGGACGGCCGACCGGTCGCGCATCACGGGGCTCGGCATCCAGCTGACGCCCCAGGGCACGGCGAGCCGCGCGGCGGTCGAGGTGGACTATTCGGGCTTCCGGTACGCCTACGGCGGCGACTGGGCGTCCCGCCTCCGCCTGGTCCAGCTCCCGGCGTGCGCGGCCACCACGCCCGACCTGCCGCAATGCCAGACTCGTACGCCGTTGCCCACCGCCAACGACGTCAAGACCGGCCGGCTGACCGCCGACATCGACCTCGCCGCCGCCGGCGCGACCACCCTGGCGGCCGAGGCCGGGCCGTCCGGCTCGACGGGCACCTACGAGGCGACCTCCCTGTCGCCCTCGGCCACCTGGAACGTGAGCAACCAGAGCGGCGCGTTCTCCTGGTCGTACCCCCTGCGCCTGCCGCCGACCCCCGGCGGGCCGACCCCCAACATCGGCTTCGTCTACTCCTCGGGCAGCGTCGACGGCCGCACCGTCGCCACGAACAACCAGGCCTCCTGGATCGGCGAGGGCTTCGACTACTGGCCCGGCTTCATCGAGCGCCGCTACAAGCAGTGCGCCGACGACGACGTGAAGCCCAAGCGCAACGACCAGTGCTGGCGCTACAGCAACGCCACCATGTCCCTCAACGGCCAGGCCACCGAGCTGGTCCTGGACGACGCTACCGGCACGTGGCAGCCCAAGGACGACGACGGCACCAAGGTCGAGAAGCTCTCCGGCGCCGACAACGGCGACAACGACGGCGAGTACTGGCGGATCACCACCCCCGACGGCACGCAGTACTACTTCGGGCAGAACCACCTGCCCGGCTGGAGCAGCGGCAAGGCGGAGACCAACTCCACGTGGACCGTCCCGGTCTTCGGCAACGACTCCGGCGAGCCCTGCCACAAGGACACCTTCTCCGACTCCTGGTGCCAGCAGGCCTGGCGGTGGAACCTCGACTACGTCGTGGACCCGCACGGCACGGTCAGCACGTTCTGGTACGGCAAGGAGACCAACTACTACCGCCGCGACGTCACCACCCTGACCGACGGCGTGCCGAACGGCACCCCGACGGTGTACGACCGGGGCGGCTACCTCAAGCGCATCGACTACGGCCAGCGCTCGGAGGCGATCTTCTCCTCCTCCGCGCCCGCGCGGGTCGTGTTCGACACCAAGGAACGCTGCGACCCGACCTCGAGCTTCGACTGCGCTGAGAGCAAGTTCACCAAGGACAACGCGAAGTACTGGCCTGATGTCCCCTACGACCAGAACTGCGACTCCGGCGAGAAGTGCATCGACAAGTACTCGCCGACCTTCTGGACGCGCAAGCGGCTCGCCGCCGTGACCACCCAGGTCCTGGAGTCGGGCAGCACGTACAGGGACGTCGACACCTGGACGCTCCAGCAGACGATGCGCGACCCCGGCGACGGCACCGCCGCGACGGTCTGGCTCGAGGGCATCAAGCACTACGGCAAGGTCGGCAGCACGGCGGAGCTGCCATCCGTCCACTTCGCGGGCGTCCAGCGGCCCAACCGGGTCGACGCCCTCGAAGGACGCCCGCCGCTCACCAAGTGGCGCATCTCCGCCATCGACAACGAGACCGGCGGCTCCCTGTCGATCGCCTACTCCGACCCGGACTGCAAGGCCGGCGACACCCCCGAGCCGGACTCCAACACCCGCCGCTGTTACCCGCAGTACTGGTCGCCCGAGGGCGCCACGTCGCCCAAGCTCGACTGGTTCCACAAGTACGTGGTCACGCAGGTGCGCGCCATCGACCGCACGGGCGGCGCACCCGATGAGGTGACCAGTTACGAGTACCTCGGCGGCGGCGCCTGGCACCACGATGACGACGACGGGCTGACCAAGGAGAAGTACAAGACCTGGTCGCAGTGGCGCGGCTACGGCAAGGTGCGGGTCGTCCACGGCGAGGCCCCCGAGCAGCGCTCGCAGTCGGAGTACACCTACTTCCGCGGCATGGACGGCGACGAGAAGTCCGGCGGCGGGACGAAGGATGTCCAGGTCACCGCCTCCGAGGGCCCGCCGGTGCCCGACGCCGAGCCCCTGCAGGGACGCGTCCTCGAGGAGATCCACTACGACGGGCCCGGCGGGGCCGCCATGAGCGGCACCATCACCGGCTACTGGACCAAGCAGACCGCCAAGCGGGTCCGTTCCTGGGCCACGACCACCGCGCACCTGGTCGAGGTGGACAAGGTGCGCACCCGCACGGCGCTGGCCTCCGGCGGCTGGCGCTACACCACGACCGACACCGACTACACCGCCGACGGCCTGCCCACCCAGGTCAACGACCTCGGCGACGAGTCGACCGCGAGCGACGACCAGTGCACCCGCACCGAGTACGCCCGCAACGCCGCCAAGTGGATGATCTCGTACGTCTCCCGCGTCGAGACGGTCACCAAGGCCTGCTCGGTCACGCCCGCCCGGCCGGCCGACGTGGCCTCCGACGTGCGCAAGTACTACGACAACCAGGCCTACGGCGCCGCGCCCACCAGGGGCGACGTCACCAAGACCGAGAAGCTCGGCTCGTGGAACGGCGGACCGCAGTACGTCACCGTCGGGACCACCACCTTCGACGTGTACGGCAGGCCGCAGGTCGTCACCGACGCCTCGGGCGGCAGGACCACCACCAAATACACCCCGGCGACCGGCCCTGTCACTCACACCGAGGTCACCAACGCGGCGGGCCACGTCACGAAGACCGAGGTCGAGCCGGCGTGGGGCATCCCGACCGCCACCATCGACGTCAACGACAAGCGCACGGACCTCGTCTACGACCCGCTCGGCCGGCTGACCGGCGTGTGGCTGCCCGGCCACGCCAAGTCGACCTACCCGTCCGCCCCGAACATGAAGTTCGGCTACCAGATCCGCACGGACGGGCCGACCACGGTCTCCACCTCGACCCTGCGCAACGACGGGGTGAGCTACACCACCGGCTATGCCCTCTACGACGGCCTGCTGCGTGCCCGGCAGACCCAGCAGCCCGCCCCGGGCGGCGGCCGGGTGGTGGACGACACCCTGTACGACACGCGTGGCCTGGTCTACAAGACCAACGCGGACTACTACGCCGAAGGGTCACCCGGCAGCACCCTGTGGACCCCGGCCAGCGACGACGACGTCCCCGGACAGAACGTCACGGTCTACAACGGCATGGAGTGGCCCACCGCGCAGATCTTCCGCAAGCGCGGCAGCGAGCAGTGGCGCACCACCACGGCCTACGGCGGCGACCGCGTCAGCGTGGATCCCCCTGTGGGTTCCACACCCATCACGAAGATCACCAACGCGCGCGGCCAGCTGGTCGAGCTCCGGCAGTACAAGGGTGACGGCCCGACCGGCGACTACGACGCCACCACCTACTCCTACACCCCGACCGGCCAGCCGGCGACGATCAAGGACCCGGCGGGCACCACGTGGACGTACCACTACGACCTGCGTGGGCGGCTCAGCCAGCTCGACGACCCTGACAAGGGCACCGCGAAGCTCACCTACGACGACAAGACCGACCGGCTGCTGACGACGACCGACGCTCGCGGCAAGAGCATCTTCTTCACCTACGACGCGCTCGGCCGCAAGACCGCCGAGTACGAGGGCACCTCGGCCGGCGGCACCAAGCTCGCCGAGTGGACCTACGACAAGCTGTCCGACGGCACCGTCGTGAACGGCCAGCCGACGGCCTCGACCCGGTACGTCAAGAACGCCACCACCGGGGCGATGGACGCCTACACCACGGCGGTCACCGGCTTCGACGACGCCTACCGGACCCTCGGCACCAAGACGACCATCCCCGCCGCCGAGGGGGCGCTGGCCGGCACCTACGAGACCGGCACCGACTACAACCTCGACGGCACCGTCCACCGCAACGTGCTGCCCGCGGCCGGCGGCCTGCTGAAGGAGACGCTCCTCTACGGCTACGACGAGCTCGGCAACCCCACCACCACACGGGGACTGACGACCTACGTCACGTCCACGTCGTACTCCAAGCTCGGCCAGCTGCTCGACATGATGATGTCGACCGGCGGCAAGCGGGTGAAGGAGACCAACTTCTACGACGAGGGCACCGGCCGGCTCACCCGCTCCCTGTACGAGCGTGAGACGTCGCCGATCTCGGTCGCGGACACCAACTACACCTACGACCAGTCCGGCAACATCACCAAGATCGCCGACAGTCCGTCCGGCCAGACGCCCGACGTGCAGTGCTTCCGCCAGGACTACCTGCAGCGCCTGACCGAGGCATGGACGGCCACCGATGACTGCGCCTCGGACCCCTCGCAGAACGTCGTCGGCGGGCCGGCGCCGTACTGGCAGTCGTTCGCCTACGACATCGTCGGCAACCGCACCAAGGAGGTCGACCACCAGGCGTCCGGTGACGTCACCAAGACCTACACCTACGCCGGGGCCGGCAAGCCGCAGCCCCACACCCTGTCCTCGGTCGAGTACAAGGGCGGCACCCGCGACGGGCAGATCGACAGCTACACCTACGACGCCGCCGGCAACACCACCGAGCGCGGCTCGGGCCGGGCGCTGGAGTGGGACCTCGAGGGGCACCTCGCCAAGTCCACCGACCCGTCCGGCGTCAGCACCTTCCTCTACGACGCCAACGGCGACCGGCTGATCCGCCGCGATCCCACGTCCACGACGCTGTACGTCGCCGGGATGGAGGTCCGGCTCGACACCAAGACCGGCGCCAAGACCGCGACCCGCTACTACTCCCACGGCGGTCAGATCGTCGCCGCCCGCACCAACAAGGGCGTCACCTGGCTCGCCTCCGACAACCACGGCACCACCGACGCCTCGGTCAGCGACGACGACACCCAGGCACCGTTACGCCGCTACTTCACCCCATTCGGCCAGCTCCGCGGCTCACCGCCGTCGTACTGGCCCGGCCAGAAGGGCTTCGTCGGCGGCACCATCGACGAGGCGACATCCCTGACCCATCTCGGGGCCCGCGAGTACGACGCCGAAACCGGCCGCTTCATCTCCGTCGACCCGGTCTTCGACGCCACCGACCCGCAGAGCTGGAACGGCTACGCCTACGCCGACAACAGCCCGGTCACCAAGTCCGACCCCTCGGGCCTGCAACCGGACGGTCCTTGGTGCGACACCTACGGCCGCTGCCACCAGGGCGGCAGAGACCCCGGCGCCGGCAGCGACGGCAGCCGGCCTGCTCCTCACCACTCACCCTCATCCGGATCGAGTGGCGGCGGTGGCGGCGGTGGCGGCCACTGCGGCACCTGGGACTTCGGCTGCAAGGCCAAGCGCTTCTGGAACCAGCACAAGGCCACCATCGTCAACGTCACCGTCACGATCGTCGTCACGATCGGATGCGAGGCGGCGACGGCCGGAGCGGGCAGCGTCGGCTGCGCCGCGGCCGGCGGAGCCGCCGGCAACCTCGCCGGCTACCTGGTCTCCACCCCGCGCGACCAGTGGAGTTTGGGCGGCGCCTTCCACGCGGCGGCGGTCGGAGCCGTAACCGGCGCGGCAGGAGGCTTCCTCGGCAAGGCCGCGTCGGCGGTACTCGGCAAGGTCGCGAGCACAGCGGCCGGCAAGGCCGTCACCGGCGCCGTGGCCAAGGCGGCCGGCAAGGCGAGATCCGCGCTGGGCAAGATGGGCGGCGCCGCCGACGACGCCGCCGAAGCGGAAAGCGCGGCGGCCAGAGCCGGCGGAAGCAAGGCCGGACGCCCGCGTGCGTCGTCCGGATCACGCGGGGGCTGTCTCAACAGCTTCGTCGCCGGCACGAAGGTCCAGCTCGCCGACGGCACGTTCAAGGCCATCGAGAAGATCAAGGCCGGGGAGAAGGTCCTGGCGACAGACCCTCACACGGGTAAGACCGCGCCGCAGCTCGTCGTCGCCGCCTTCTCGGGCGTCGGCTACCTCAACCTCATCCAGATCACCGTCGACACCGACGGCAAGAAGGGCGACGAGACCGGCGTCATCCTCGCCACCGAACACCACCTGTTCTGGGACAGCGAGGACCACCAATGGGTCCGCGCCGACCACCTGACAAGCGCCGACCACCTCCGCGCCCCGGACGGCGCCACCGTCCAGGTCGTCAGCACCACAAAGCGGCAGAACCACCCGACGGTCTACGACCTGACCGTCGCCGACGTCCACACGTTCTACGTAGAAGCGGGTACCGCGCCGGTACTCGTCCATAACTGCGGTGATGCCGACGATGATCTGCTCGATTTTGCCGATGCGGCGCTGAGTATGGATCCAAAGGTCCGCCCCAACGTGGCTACTAAGATTACTTCCGCAGACGGACAGCATGTTAGGTTTGCCTATGCTGCGGATACGCGTACTGGCACGATGCCTGGACAGGTAGCAAGAGCGGTTGCCGAGTCTGGGCATCATGGCGGCTGCGGAGAAGTGGGATGCGCGATTCTGTTCGAAGAGGCTGATATCCCGTTGGATGGTGCTACGTTTCAATCGGTAAGAATCGGTGGCGGCGCAAGAGGTAACTCATACCCTCTCGAAGAGCACGGTACGCTGATCGGGCCATGCCCGGCCTGTCAGAGGTTCCTTCCCCTCATCGGTGGAAGGGGGTGAGCAGCGTGGATATCCCTCCGGAATTGCGAAGCGCACTCCGAAAGTTGAGGGCGGTGCGCTCGGAGAAGCCGCCTTGCGAGAGAGACACGGAAGCTTTTGCGGCGTGGCGCGAGAAAACAGCGGAAGCACTGGATGTGTTAGCACTAGTCCTGATCTTCCCTGCCGATCGAGAGCAGGCTGTTGCCGAAGCGAAAGCAGCGCGCGCCGAGGCGGCTCATATTCGGGCAAAGCTTAATAAGCCGTCCCCGCCGATCGGTGAACCGTAAAGAGAAATCTCATCGACACCAGGGAGAGCGACGGCCTGTTCGAATCGAACGGCCTGCAGTCGCCGGTCACCGATTACCGCATACAGCCGGACTGGTCATGACCGTTTGGTTCGAGCACGTTGGCGCGCACCCGGCTCTCCGCGATCTTCGCCAGTGCCGTGCGGGCCTCCGGCCATCGGCTCGTGAACGCGGCGGGCCGTACGGGATCGAAGAGCGTGACCTCCACAGTCAGGCCACGGGTCGCGGCCACCCGGACGATGGAGGCGAGCAGCGAGTCGTCCCCGACGTAGCAGGCGCGGGTCGAGGTCGCCGTCCCCTCGCGGTAGCGGAGTACGGCCGGGCGGACCGGGGCGCCCGCGTCCACGGCCGCCTGGAAGACGGCCGGGCGGAACCGGCCCATCCCGCGACCGCACCACGTTGTGCCCTCGGGGAAGGCGACCACGGTGTCGCCTGCCCCGAGGGCGTCGGAGACCGCGGCGACGGCTGACGGCAGCGCGGACAGGCGCTCCCTGTCGATGAACAGCGCGCCCGCGCCGGCGGCCAGCGTGCGGATGAAAGGCCACTCGCCGATCTCACGCTTGGCGAGCGGGCGCGACGGCACCGTGGCCGCGAGGACGAGCGGGTCGAGCCAGGACACATGGTTCGCCACGACCAGAACGCCCGTCCCCGATGCCGCACCGCCACCCGGCCTCGCCCCGCCGTCCGACGCCGCGCTCGCGTCCGGAGCAGTGCCACTTTCCGACGCCGTTGCCTCGAGGCGGACGCCGAGCGCGCGCAGGAGCAATCGTGCCCACGCCATCGTGAGCTCCGTCCGCCACGTCGCCCGCATTCGCCCTACGAGGGACAGCGGCACCCCGGCGAGCAGCACCAGGAACGTCACGACCAGCCGGGCCGCGAGCTGGATGGGCCCGGCGACGGCAACCGCGGCCCTCACGCACGCGGCCGTGGTGCAAGGGCTGAGCGGCCGCCACGGATCCGGCGCCTCGGCGACGTCCGACGCCTCAGGTGAGAGCGACGCCTTGGACGGGACCAACGCGTGAGGTGAGAGCGGTGTCTCGGGCGCGACAGCGCTCACAGCGACTCCCCGAGGAAGTACCGCAGGTAGCGCATGTTCACGTTGGCCATCGAGAGCAGCACGAAGAAGTCCGCGGTGCCGAAGTCCCGGTCGTGCGCGGGCGCCCCGCACACCCACGACCCCAGCCGCAGGTAGCCGCGCAGAAGGGCGGGCGGCACGAAACGGTCGGAAGGGGCCGCGCCCTGGGACGGCCAGGGCGTGCGCGGCGTGACCCGGTGCTCCTCCGGCCCGAGCGGGACCCGCTCCACCACGGCGGCGGCCAGCGTGCCCCCGTCGTCGAGCGGCACCGAGCAGCAGCCGGCCAGCCACTGGTGACCGCCGGAGAGCATGTACCGGGCGATGCCCGCCCACATCAGCGCGACCACCGCGCCGCCCCGGTGGTCGGGGTGTACGCAGGTGCGGCCCGCCTCCACCAGGCCCTTCCTGAGCGGCGCGAGGTTGGTCAGGTCGAACTCGCCGTCGGAGTAGAGCCGGTCGGTACGCCCCGGGGGAAGCAGCCGGTAGGTGCCGACGACTTCGCTGCCGTCGCGTACGAGGAGGTGGTCGCAGTAGGCGTCGAACCGGTCCACGTCGAGGCCGGAGACCGGGCTGTCGAGCCGCGCCCCCATCTCCCCGGCGAAGACCTCGTGGCGGAGTCGCTGCGCGGCCTGCACGTCGGCGGCGCTGGTGGCCATGCCGACCGTGTACCGCCCGGTGTCCAGAGTGATCGTCATGGGCGCGTCCTTCCATGAAAGCGTCTCGCGCCTATGTCGACATGCCGAAATGACGGCTGTGTCTCTCATCGGGGGCAGTCAGGCGACCGCGTGGTGAACCTCGCCCGCGCCCGAAACAAATCGCTTTCTTCGCCCGCACACCCCTCACTACACTCGCCAGTGATCACCGACGAGGGAGAGGAGAACGGCCGTGCGCCACAGCACCGCTGCCGCCGTCCCCCCGTCGCGCTACGAGGTGATCCTGGTGTCTCCGTCGCCCCGGTGCCGGCTGCGCGGCCGCCACTGGACGACGCCCTGACGAGCAGCTGACCCCGCCACCCGAGGCTGTCTCGTCCGGGTAATCGCGCTGTCCCCTTTCTTCTCCGGACCGAAAGGTCATGGGCTGTGCGTGCTCACCTCTCGAAACAAGAACAGGCCAACCAGCTGGCCGTCGTACGCAATCTCGGCATCCTCGCCCACGTCGACGCCGGCAAGACCACCGTCACCGAGCGGATGCTGTACCTCGCCGGCGCCACGTACAAGCGCGGCGAAGTGCACGACGGCACGACCGTCACCGACTTCGACTCCCAGGAACGCGACCGCGGCATCACGATCTTCGCCGCCGCGGTGAGCTGCGTCTGGGACGGGCACCGCGTCAACCTGATCGACACCCCCGGGCACGTCGACTTCTCCGACGAGGTGGAGCGTTCGCTGCGGGTGCTCGACGGCGCGATCGCGGTGTTCGACGCCGTCGCGGGCGTCGAACCGCAGAGCGAGTCGGTGTGGCGCCGGGCCGACCGGTACGGCGTGCCGCGCGTCGCGTTCGTCAACAAGCTGGACCGGGCCGGCGCTGACCTGGACACCGCGGTCGAGTCGATCCGCCGCCGGCTGCACCAGGCCCCGCTGGTGGTGCAGCTGCCGATCGGGCAGGAGGACCGGTTCGCCGGCGTCGTCGACCTGGTCAGGATGCGCGCGCTCGTCTGGGAGGGCGACGCGTGCCAGGACGTACCGGTGCCGGAGGACCTGCTGGACGAGGCGCGGCGGCGGCGCAGGCTGCTCGAGGAGTCGGTGGCCGAGCTGCACGCGGAGGCGCTGGAGGAGTTCTGCGCGCTGCCGTCGATCTCCGACCGGACGCTGGCCGCCGCGCTGCGCGACCTGACCGCGAGCGGTGCGGGCCTGGTGGTGCTGTGCGGGTCGGCGTACCGCAACCGCGGGATCGAGCCGCTGCTCGACGCCGTGGTGGCGTACCTGCCGTCGCCGCTGGACGTGCCGGCGGTGCGCGGCGTGGACGGCGCGGAGCGGGCCGCCGACCCGGAGGCGCCGCTGGCCGCGCTGGCGTTCAAGGTCAGCTCGACCGCCACCGGGCGGCTGACGTACCTGCGGGTCTACGCGGGAACGATGCGGAAGGGGGACGTGGTGCTGGACACCGGCACGGGCCGCACCGAACGCGTCAGCCGTATCCTGCGGGTGCAGGCCGACCGGCACACCGAGGTGGACCGGGCGGTGGCCGGCGACATCGTCGCGGTGGTCGGGCTGAAGTCGGCCCGCACCGGGACCACCCTGTGCGCGCCCGAGGCGCCGCTGGTCCTCGAGCCGCCGAGCGCGACGGAGCCGGTGGTGTCCGTGGCGATCGAGGCCCGCCGGAGCGTGGACGCCGACCGGCTGGCCTCGGCGCTGGCGCGGCTGGCCGAGGAGGATCCGTCGCTGGCGGTCCGTACGGACGCCGAGACCGGGCAGACGCTGCTGTCCGGGATGGGCGAGCTGCACCTGGAGGTCGCGGCGGAGAAGCTCCGGCGCGACCACGGGCTGGACGTCGCCGTGGGCCGCCCGCAGGTGGCGCTGCGGGAGACGGTGACGCGCGGCGTGTCCGGGCTGCTGTACCGGCATGTCAAGCAGGACGGCGGGGCGGGGCAGTTCGCCCACGTCGTGCTGGATGTCGAGCCGCTGGACGGTGGGTTCGAGTTCCGCTCGACCGTGGTCGGCGGCCGGGTGCCGCGCGAGTACGTGCGGGCGGTCGAGGCCGGCTGCCGGGACGCCCTGGCCGACGGGCCGCTCGGCGGTCACCCGGTGACCGGCCTGCGGGTCACGCTGACCGACGGGGCCACCCATCCGAAGGACTCGTCGGACCTGGCGTTCCGCACGGCCGGGCGGCTCGCGCTGCGCGAGGCGCTGCGGGCCTGCGCGATGGAGCTGCTCGAGCCGGTGGTGGAGGTCACGGTCACCGTGCCCGACGACGCGGCCGGCGGCGTGCTGGGCGACCTGGCGGCCCGGCGCGGCCGGATCTCGGGTTCGTCGGCGCGGGCCGGCACGGTGGTGATCACCGCCGTGGTCCCGCTGGCGGAGGTGTTCGGGTACGCGACCCGCCTGCGCAGCCGTACGCAGGGCCGCGGCACGTTCACCACCAGGCCCGCCGGTTACGCCCCGGCACGGTAGAGGACGGCCCCGCCCGCGCGGGCGGGGCCGTTCCGCTCAGGGGAGCGTCTTGAAGGAGATCCAGACGTCCGGCGGATCGTTGGGCAGGTTCGGCACGGGGCGGCGCTCCTCGGTCCAGTCATCTCCGGCGATCTCTGTGGCCACGCGCCGCCAGAAGGCCACGGCGCCCTCGTTGGCGTCCTGGAAGGCGATCTCCCAGCTTCCCGGGTGGCGGGCGACGATCTCCTTGATGGCGCGCAACCCGATCCCGCTCCGGCGCGCGCCGCGTACCACGAAGAAGCTGTTCAGCACCCGTGCCGGACCATCCAGCCCGCGGACGAACGCCAGCCCGGCGGGGTGGTCGCCGGTCATGATCAGGTACGGCGCCCAGCCGGCGTCGTGGAAGGCGGAGTGGAGCCGTTCGCTCCTGAACGTGCCGTCGGGATGGGGCAGTCCCCCCTGGAACTCCGACATGTCGTGGCGGAACATCAGCCAGAGGCGTTCCACAGTGGCGTAGTCGGCGCCGGTCGCGGGCCGCACGGAGAAGTCGATTACGGGGTTGTCAATGGGCATAAAAAAAGCCTCCCGGGCCGGGGCGGCCGGAAGGCTGAAGCAGTCTCTAGATCGTAGCAGGTTGTCCGGAGTCGTACGGCGTCGCACCGTAGACCCCAGAGCCGTCGAGCGCGGTGGCGGCCGCCTGGACGGAGCGGTCGGTCACGGCGACGTACCCGTCGAGCTCGACCCCTGCGCGGGATCGCCGCGCGGCGGTGCGGAATATTGACTGCTCCCCCGTCTGAGGTCGGGAAATTCCTGGCTCACGCTGCCTGACGGTCCTGCGGACTGTCGGGTCTTACGCGATCGGCACCAGCCGGGTTCAGACCAGCCCGGATCAGCATCACCTGGGCGGAGTTCTTGTCCCGGGGCCGGGATGTTCCGCATGCGGTGCAGGTGTAGGTACGTTCGTGAAGAGGTAGTGCGTGCTTGGTTCTCGCTCCGCACGGTGCGCATTCGGTGGTGGTGTGCGCCGGGTGCACGAGCCGGACGTCCCGGCCGTGCTTGCGGCCCATCTCGATGAGGGCGCGCTTGGTGGCGCCGATGGCCGCGTCGGCGGCCTTGCGCGCCATGGTCGACTTGGCCAGGAACTTCGGTTTGAAGTCTTCCACCGCGAGCGCGTCATGATCG